>JAICKT010000063.1 GCA_025927795.1 Parafilimonas sp.
CTCTTACAAGGCTTTGAAATTTCTTATATGCAAAGCCACTCTCTTAAAGTTTATCTTTTTGGCAGAGGCACAGATCAAATATCAGAAGAAGTAGCAAAAAGAGTAAAATGGACTAACCGTACTGATTTAGAAAACGGCTATACAATGCTTTTGCATAGCTATGGAATTATTGGTTTGGTTGCTTATATTTCTGTGTGTTTCTACTTTATATTTTTGTTTTTAAAAATAAACAGGTTTAAAGAAGCATTCTTTTTGTTTTTCTATCTTTTTGCCACCCAATACATCACGCAGGAATTTGTAACAACTACATTCTATGTATTTCTTACTATAATGCTATTTACTTATAAGATCTATTCACAAAAATTAAAATTACCAGAGCACAAACCTGTTATTTAAAAATAAAAAGGGTTGAACATTAAATGAATTTATTAGTTATTAATCCCGGTACTAATTTATACGGCGCAAGCAGAATATTGTTACAAACAATGAAAGCCCTTAAACCCCGTAAAATATTTTTCATCGTTCCTGAAGAAGGCTTATTAACTGAATATATTAAAACAAACAGCGAGTTCTCACATGTTCAAATATTAATAGTACCATCAAGCCCGATAATATACAGAAAGATGGGAATTGCGGAAGGGTTAAGGCTTTTAAAAAAAATGATTGTATTCAGAAGAATCGTAAACAGAATAATAAAAGAACAGAAAATTGATTGGGCTTATATAAATACTTTATCGTGCTTGTTTGCTGTGCCGCCACTTAAGTCTTGTGGCTTAAAGGTTTTTTTGCATGTGCATGAAATATTAGAAAACAACAAGGTATTTACAAAATACATTAACAAGTTTGCTCTAAGGTGGTGCGATAAAATTATAGCTGTATCAGAACCTGTAAAACTCAATCTTCTTGAAGTTAGTATAAAAAATCAGGGAGAAAAGATAACCACTGTATTAAATGGCATTTCGGATATATATTGTCCCCTTGCTGCAAAATCAAATCTTTCGAAAATAATTACACTTATGGGGCGAATAAAACCAGAAAAAGGCATTTGGTTTTTTCTGGATACTATTTCTTTACTGCCCGAAGAGCTTGTAAAAAAATCTAAATTTTTAATTATTGGCGATGCCGCACCTGGAGGAGAACATTTTTTAAAAAAGCTTGAAGATGATATACAAAAGCATCCGGCAAAGGATTACATTAAGTATTATCCATTCATTAAAGATATCAGGAACATAATAAACGAAAGTGATGTTATTGTTGTTCCGTCTTTAATGAAAGATCCTTTTCCAACAACAATCTTGGAAGGGCTAAGTGCCGGAAAACCTGTTATTGCAACTAATACAGGAGGATCTGTGCAATCAATAAAAGATGCAGAAACAGGGTTCTTAATAGAGCCTCTTGATAAGGTAAAATTTGCTGATCGTTTGGAAAAATTAATTAAATCTGATAGATTAAGAATGCAAATGGGTGAACAAGCACGAAAGGAGTTTCTTAAAAATTTTACGCTTGAAATTTTTGAAACAAATTTTATGCAGGAAGTAAACGAGTTTGAAACGATTGTAATATAATTCTGGTAATAATTACGGTTTTAATTTTGCACTGAAAAATAAATGATGAGTAATTCAGCAAATTCAACTTCTTCAATCTTTATAGTAGGTAACAGCAGAAGCGGCACTTCAATGGTTTCAAAAATATTAGGCAATCACCCACTGGTTTTTGGTTTTAATGAGTTGCATTTCTTTGAACAATTATGGTATCCTGAAAAAAACATCAAACAACTAACAACAGAAGAAGCAATAAATTTATTTAGTGAACTTATCAGCTTGCAAAGAGAAGGTCTTTTTGCCAACAGAAATCCAAAACAATTTTATGAAGAGGCGAGCACATACATCAAATTAAATTCTAAAGAACCTATAACACCACCGCAGGTGTTTATGGATTTCTTGTTATATGAAAGTGAACAACACAATAAAAAAATTCCATGTGAGCAAACGCCGCGTAATCTTTTTTTTATTGATGAGATTTTAAATTTTTACCCAACTGCAAAAATTGTATGTATGATCAGGGACCCGCGTGATGTGCTTCTTTCTCAAAAATATAAATGGAAGAGAAAATTTTTAGGACATAAGAGAGTTCCTTTCAAAGAAGTAATAAGATCGTGGTTCAATTATCATCCTATAACGATAAGTAAGCTTTGGAATTCAAATACAAAAAAAATATTGCACTCTCTTAATAAAGAAAATGTTCATCTTATTAAGTATGAAGAATTGCTTGAAGAACCAGAAAAGGTAATAGAACGGTTATGTACTTTTCTGAATATTAGCTTTTATGAATCTATGTTGCTGATACCTATTAATGGTTCGTCTGTAGTAAATGATCAGACAGGTAAATTAGGAATTGATAAAACCAGGTCGGGCAATTTTTTAAAAGGGCTTACAACAACAGAAATATATGTATGCCAAAAAATCACATCTTCATTAAAAAATAAATTTGGATACAACGATGTAAATACACGATTAAAGTTATTTTCATTTCTTACGACCTGGATTTCTTTCCCGGTAAAATTATCTTTTGCATTACTGCTGAATATTAAAAGATCTAAAAATTTGTTTAGCAGCATAAAAAGAAGGGTTGTTTTAAAAAATGTTAATTGATACGTGAACGCACTACATGTTTTAAAGCATAGTAAATCTTAACTATTAAATTTAAAATAATTAATATGATAAAGTTTGATTTTTTAGAAGCCAATAAAGAAAAATTCAGAACAGAATATTTGGCTGCGCAGCCTTTTCCGCATCTTATTTTAGATGGAATATGTGAAGAAGAAAAACTTGAAAAACTTTACGAACAAATTCCGGAGCTTGATAATAAGAGCAGGGATTATATGTTTGCCAACAACAAGTTCGAAAAATCAAATTATAAAGTAATTGGTCCTTTGTTCGAGGAATTATATAATGATCTTCAATCAGAAAGGATGAACAAGTTTTTAACCTTCATTGCGGCAGAGGATATTTTTGTAGATCCTAAAAATCATGGGGGTGGGCTGCATCAGGGAAAAAAGAACAGCTTTTTAGATATGCATGCCGATTTCAATTATCATCCTATTCACCAAATGTGGTTTAGAAATCTTAATCTTTTACTTTACCTGAATAAAGATTGGAAGCCTGAATATGGTGGACAATTAAAATTAGAAGATGCTCGTTCCGGTAAAAAAAAGGTTGTAGATGTACCTTTTAATCGTTTGGTTATTCAGCAAACGCGTACCTGGACTTTGCATGGTTATGATATGACTAATTTTCCTGAAAAAGTTTATCGCACTTCAATTGCAACTTACGCATATACTGAACATAAACTTCACATTGAAAAGCCGCGTAGTACTGATTGGAAACCAAAAGATGATGCATCGGTTGGTAAAAAACTCGTAGCTAAATACCTTGATTCTGCCATTAAGCTTAAACATAAATTATTTGGAAGCGGCACAGCTAAAAATCAATAATAACTCTTATAGCTTGTTTATATTTTTTATCTCGTCATTTTATTCTCGTTAATCTGTATTATGATGAATAATATACAAAAAATTATTAACCTCTCTTACTAAAGAAAACGAAGCAGAAAAAGATACCGGCGTGCATGGATAAAATTAGTATAGCAATATTATGGGGATTAGAAAAATTTGATAAATGAAAATTGCTATCCTGGGTACAAGAGGCATCCCAAATAATTACGGAGGGTTCGAGCAATTTGCAGAATTCGTTTCGGTTGGATTGGTAAAGAAAGGACATGAGGTTACAGTTTACAACCCTTACTCCCATCCTTACAAAGGCGATGAATTTGAAGGCGTAAAAATTATTCGTGCAAAAAGCCCGGAACATACAATAGGTTCTGCAGCCAATTTCATTTATGATTATTACTGTCTTAAAGATGCAGCAAAAAGAAATTTTGATATTGTGTATGAGGCTGGATATGCAACTTGTTCACCTTTTTTCTATCTTTTAAAAAACACGAACACAAAGCTTATAACAAATTTGGATGGACTTGAATGGAAGCGTTCCAAGTGGAATTTTTTTACAAAGCAATTGATGAAATATTTGGAATTCTTAGCTGTACGTCGTTCTCATTTTTTAATCGCGGATAATGCAGGCATTCAAAAATATTATAAAGAAAAGTATAACATAAATTCATTTCTGGTTGCTTATGGCGCAAATATTAGTTTTACTTATTCTGAAGAAGATTTACAACCTTTTAAACTACAGCCGGGTAATTATTTTATGCTTATTGCACGCATGGAACCTGAAAACAATATTGACATGATATTGCACGCTTATAAAATTTCAGGAAGAACAGAACCATTTTTAGTGATTGGTAAATACAGTACAAAATATGGCCATTATTTATTTAATAAGCACAACAGTAAACAAATAAAATTTTTGGGCAGCATATACGATAAAAATATTCTTGACTCTTTAAGGTTTTATTGTAAGGCGTACCTGCATGGCCATTCTGTAGGTGGAACAAATCCATCATTGCTCGAAGCAATGGCTGCATCCGCATTTATAATAGCAAATAAAAATTCTTTTAATGAATCGGTGCTTAAATCAAATGCCTTATTTTTTGACACAATTGAAAACCTTTGCCACATATTTTGCAGTATTGATGAGATGTTGCTTTTATATAAAAAGGCATTTGTAAGCAATAATACAAACGAGATAAGCATCAATTATCGTTGGGAATCTATTATTGATCAGCACGAAGAAATTTTTCGCAATATTATCTTGAAAAAACAGTGTTACTCTGAAACAAAATAACTTTACAATTACTTCAAAACACAATAGTTTATGACCAGCTTACACCTTGCACTAACACTTAGGCTACATCTAATTAAAAACCAATAAACTTATCATGAATAAAAATATTCTCATAACAGGTGGTGCAGGCTTTATCGGCTCGCACGTTGTGCGCCTGTTTGTAAATAAATATCCTGATTATAAAATTGTAAATCTTGATGCGCTTACATACGCAGGCAATCTTGAAAATTTAAAAGATGTTGAACATGCACCAAATTACTTCTTCGAGCATGCAAATATTTTAGAGCCTGAAATTTTACAAAATATTTTTGAGCAGCATGATATTACTGATGTGATTCATCTTGCGGCTGAAAGTCATGTTGACCGTTCGATTCTTTCACCAATGGATTTTATTTACACAAATATTATCGGCACTGTAAATCTTTTAACCGCTGCAAAAAATTACTGGAAAGAAAATTTAAATGCACATCGTTTTCATCATGTATCAACAGATGAAGTGTATGGTACTTTAGGTGCAAAAGGCTTGTTTACAGAAGAAACATGTTATGCGCCTAATTCGCCTTATTCAGCAAGCAAGGCTTCATCAGATCATTTTGTTCGGGCGTATGGCGAAACATTTCATATTCCTTATGTAATTACAAACTGTTCTAACAATTATGGTCCCAATCATTTTCCTGAAAAATTAATTCCTTTATTCATCAATAATATCATACATAAAAAAACATTGCCGGTTTATGGAAAAGGAGAAAATACAAGAGACTGGTTATATGTAATTGATCATGCACGTGCTATTGATTTGGTTTTTCATGAAGGAAAAAATGCAGAGCATTATAATGTTGGCGGCTTTAATGAATGGAAAAATCTTGACCTTGTAAAATTACTTTGCAAACTGATGGATGAAAAACTGCATCGCTCAACAGTTGAAAGCGAAAAATTAATAACATACGTAAAAGACAGGCCAGGACATGATTTGCGTTATGCAATTGATGCTTCAAAAATTAATAAAGAACTTGGCTGGAAACCTTCAGTTACATTTGAAGAAGGTTTAAGTGCAACCATAGATTGGTATTTGCAAAATGAAGATTGGCTAAAGCATGTAACCAGCGGTGAATATCAAAACTATTATACAGAGCAATATAGTAACAGGTAATTTATTTTATATTTGTAGTGATGGCGAATTCTTTAAACATATCTGATATACGATTATATAATCTGCTTAAAAGTAAGTATGGCGAAAAAGAAGCCGAAGAATTTGTTTCTTTAATTAAAGAAGAAGTAAATAACAGCTTCGAAGCCAAAAAAGATATACTTGCTACAAAAGAAGATATTGCGAAAGTGGAATTAAAAATTTCACAAGCAGAAACCAAAATGATTCTTTGGGCATTTGTATTTTGGGTTACGCAATTAGGAGCCATATTCGCATTCCTTAAATTCTTACATTAATTCTGCACTTGTCTTTATTTTATGAAGATTGAAGAAACACCTCTACAGGATTGTTATATAATTCATGATACGGTTTTTAAAGATGATCGTGGTTATTTTTTTGAAAGCTTTAATGCAAGCAGATTTAAGGCGTTGACCGGGATAAGCGAACATTTCGTTCAGGATAATCAATCAGCATCTGTATATGGTGTACTGCGCGGCTTACACATGCAAACAGGTGAATATGCGCAGGCAAAACTCGTACGTGTTTTAGAAGGTAGCGTATTAGATATTGCAGTTGACATGAGGAAATATTCAACAACTTTTGGTCACACATTTTCAATTGAGCTTACTGCAGAAAATCATAAACAATTATATATTCCGCGTGGCTTTGCACATGGCTTTGTTGTATTAAGCGATAAGGCAGTTTTCTTTTATAAATGCGATAATTTTTATAATAAAGAATCAGAGCTTGGAATTATGTATGATGATCCTGATTTGAAAATTGACTGGCAATTACCAGCGGATGATTTAATACTTTCTGAAAAAGACAAAAAAAATTTTTATTTAGCAGATATTTTACATCGTTTATAATTATGAAGGGAATTATACTTGCAGGCGGCTCAGGCACACGTTTATATCCAATTACAAAAGGCATAAGCAAACAAATTATGCCGGTATATGATAAACCTATGATTTATTACCCGCTTTCGGTTTTAATGCTTGCCGGTATAAAAGAAGTTTTGATTATTACAACGCCTGATGATGCTGCACAATTTAAACGACTGCTGGGCAATGGTGAAGAATTAGGGTGCAGCTTTTCTTATGCTGTTCAGGAGAAGCCAAACGGTCTTGCGCAGGCTTTTATAATTGGCGAAAAATTTATTAGTAATGATAAAGTGGCTTTAATTTTAGGTGATAATATTTTTTATGGCTCAGGCTTTAGCAAGCTGGTACAATCGTTTACTAATATTGATGGTGCAGCAATTTTTGCTTACGAAGTAAGCGATCCTGAACGCTACGGTGTGGTTGAGTTTGATGAAAATTTTAAAGCTTTATCCATCGAAGAAAAACCTTCATCGCCAAAATCAAATTATGCTGTTCCGGGTTTATATTTTTATGATAATGATGTTATCAGTATTGCAAAAAACATTAAACCATCACCGCGTGGTGAATATGAAATTACTGATGTAAATAAAGTTTATCTTGAAAGAAATAAGTTGCATGTTGGTGTAATGAACCGTGGAGTTGCATGGCTTGATACAGGCACATTTGATTCGTTAAGCGATGCCAGTGAATTTGTAAGAGTAATAGAAAAAAGACAATCGCAAAAAATTGGTTGTATAGAAGAAGTTGCTTACCGCATGAATTTTATTAATCATGCACAATTAATGAATCTTGCAGAATTTTATTCTAAAAGCGGTTATGGAAATTATCTAAAAAAAATTAAGCAGTAAAGTAATAATATTGTTTACATTAAAAAAGCCACACTTTGTGTGGCTTTTGTTTTTACGTATAATAAAGCAGTTAATAATTTATGAAGCACTTTCAGAATTTGTACCGGTGTCACCTCCTGCAGGCATACCGTTATCATTACCTTGTTGAGGTGCTTCGATTGTTTCATTATTCATTGCAGGCATTTCCGGCGCAGATTTTTTAGGTGCTGATTTTTTTACTGCTGCTTTTTTTGGAGCGGCTTTCTTAGGTGCAGCTTTCTTGGGTGCAGATTTTTTTACAGCCTTCTTTGGTGCGGCTTTCTTTACAGCTTTTTTAGGTGCAGATTTTTTTACAGCCTTCTTTGGTGCGGCTTTCTTTACAGCTTTTTTAGGTGCTGATTTTTTTGCGGCCTTCTTCGGCGCTGTTTTCTTCGCAGCTTTTTTTGGTGCAGATTTTTTTACTGCTTTTTTTGGAGCAGCTTTTTTTGCAACCTTTTTAGGTGCTGATTTTTTTGTTCCGCGTTGCGGTGCTTTCTTATTTGCTTTTGCCATGGATGAAATAGTTTTTCTTTTTTTGGAAATGAATTGTAAGGTAAAAATGTTTTATCAATTACAAAGCAATAATTAAAATTTTTATTGTTTTTATTAAAAATTGCCTGGTTACATCTTTAAAGTACAACTAATGGCAAATATTGTCGGTTTGCAGATGTTTCCAATAATAAATATGTAGTGCCGATAAATATATTTTTCACTCGTTTGTTTTTTATTTGTCTATTGACATAATTATATCATCATGACAAATTCTCACTAAAAAACTGCGGTCTGTAATTTGCATAAACATTAAACATGAATAAGAAAACTGTTGTATTAGGCGCTTCGCCAAACCCTTCACGATACAGCTATCTTGCTGTAAACAGGCTGGCTGCACATGGCAATGAGGTGGTTGCAATAGGCAAGAGAGAAAACAGTATAAATCAAATTCCAATAATTAAAGGGCAGCCATCTGAGGAAAATGTTGATACAGTTACTTTATATTTGAACGCTGCCAATCAAAAAGAATACTACGATTATATACTTTCACTGCACCCTAAACGCATAATATTTAATCCCGGTGCAGAAAATGATGAACTGGCGGAGCTTGCCGTAAAAAATAATATTGAACCAATTGAAGCTTGTACACTGGTGCTTTTAAGCACTGGTCAATACTAATATTTTCTTTCACCCTTGTTTAGTGTACTTATAATATTTTTGCAACCGCAGATTAAATAACTGCTCAAATATGAACGAGGATAAAGTATTTCACGAAGAAATAAAAAAAGCATCTGACTTTAAGTTCGGAACAACCGTAGCTAATGTTTTTGATGATATGGTTAACCGCTCTGTGCCTTATTATGGCGAGATGCAGCGCATGATTGCAGAGCTTGCTGCAGACCGTGCACAAGAAGGAAGTTATGTGTATGATTTAGGTTGCTCAACCGGCACTACAATGATCGGTATGAATACATTGGTGCCGCAAAGTATTGAGTTTATTGGCGTAGATGATTCTCCGGAGATGCTCCAAAAATGTGATATAAAATTAAAAGAAGCTGGCTTTACGCGCGGCTATAAATTAGTAAATGCTGATTTAAATAAAAATGTTGAAATTAATAATGCATCCGTTGTGGTGTTGTGTTTAACACTACAATTTGTTCGGCCAATTCATCGGGAGCGTTTAATAAAAACTATTTATAATGGTTTAAACGAAGGCGGAGTTTTAATATTAATTGAAAAAATTTTAGCAGAAGAAAGTTCTTTCAACCGCGATTTTATAAAATACTATTACGATATGAAGCGCCGTAATCATTATAGTGAAATGGAAATTTCGCAAAAGCGCGAAGCATTGGAAAATGTATTGGTTCCTTATAAACTCAGTGAAGATAATCTGCTTTTACGTGAAGCGGGTTTTGCACACGTCGAAATCTTTTTTAAATGGTATAATTTCGCCGGACTTATCGCTGTAAAAAAATAGTATGGTTCAAATCGGCAATTTCTTTTTTAAGTATCGTAACTGGCTCTTCATTATTTTCTACGCGTTGCTGTTTGTTCCTAATGTTCCGCAATTATTTACAGAAAAAAATTTTGGTGTACATTATTATCTGTATCCATTAATAATTGGACTGGCTATAACAATTTTAGGGCAGGCAATACGCGGCGCAACCATTGGACTTGCATATATTATTCGCGGCGGAAAAAACAAAAAGGTGTATGCAGAAGATTTGGTAACCACTGGTATTTTTTCTCATTGCAGAAATCCGTTGTACGTTGGAAATATTTTAATGCTTGCAGGTGTGGGCATTTTATCAAACTCATTATTGTATGTTGTAATAATGATACCTTTTTTTCTTTTCGTGTACCAGGCAATTGTTTTGGCTGAAGAAAATTTTTTACGCAACAAATTTGGCGAGCAGTTTAATAGTTATTGTGTAAATGTTAATCGCTGGGTTCCCAGGTTAAAAGGAATGCAGACAACATTCAGCAGTATGGATTTTAACTGGAAACGCTACATTAACAAAGAGCATACAACAACTTTTATCTGGCTTTGTGGTATTATATTATTAATGTTGTTTTATTATCCTCAACTCACACATTACAACCAACATTATCGCAATAGCTTGCTTATAATTATTCTTTCTTTTTTATTGCTGATTTATATTATTATCCGCGTTATAAAAAAATCAGGACAGCTAAACGATTAATCTTTTCAGATAATTCATTAGTATTCTTACATCATGAATGGCTGCCACCTCAAATAAAAAAGGAAGTTGAAATTATTATCTACAAATTTACTTACACACTTTGAACAGCATTTCTATCGCTTGGTATAAAACTTGTTTTTAATGTGTAGTAAAAAAATTGCATGGCTACAGCTTTTCCTATAATTGATTGGGGAAATGGTACTAATATTTATGAGGTTAATGTTCGCCAATACACACATCAAGGAACTTTTAAAGCATTTATAGAACATATTCCACGCTTAAAAAATATGGGCATTGATATTTTGTGGCTCATGCCTATAACACCCATCAGTATAGAAAAAAGACAAGGCACATGGGGCAGTTATTATGCAGCCAGTTCATACACTAACATTGATCCTGCTTATGGTTCTGAAGATGATTTTAAAGAACTGATTAAGACTGCACATTTTTTTGATATGAAAGTGATTATTGATTGGGTTGCGAATCACACAGGATATGATCATCAATGGACAAAAGAGCACGCAGATTGGTACAGAAAAGATGATGCTGGAAATTTTACAGAGTTGTATGGATGGGTTGATGTGATTGATTTAAATTATGAAATTCCTGCATTGCGCAAAGGCATGATTGACGCAATGAAACATTGGGTACAAAATTTTGATATTGATGGTTTTCGTTGCGATATGGCGCGAACAGTACCAATAGATTTTTGGGTTGAAGCGCGTGGTGAATGTGATGCTGTGAAATGTTTATTCTGGCTCGCTGAATGCGAGATACTAAATTATCATGAAGCATTTGATCTTACGTATGGCTGGGAAGTAATGCGGGCATTTGATAAATATTTTAAAGATGAGATGAAGATGGATGAAATAAAACCATTGCTGCAGAATTATTCGCAATATCCTATCGGTTCAAGAAAATTATTATTTACTTCAAACCATGATGAAAATACTTACCACGGAACAGAATATGAAAAGTATGGTATTTGTGCGAAGGCAATGGCTGTGTTTAGTTGTACATGGCCGGGCATTCCTTTAATTTATTCCGGGCAGGAAAAACCAAACAAAAAAAGGTTAGAATTTTTTGAAAAAGATTTTATTGATTGGGAAGGTAATGTTGAGCTGCACGATTTTTATAAAACGCTTTTAACCATCCGCAAAAAAAATAAAGCCTTACAAGAAAGTGCATCTGTATTAATATTACAAACTGATTGTGCTGATGTATTGGCATATTTATGCAGAAGGCAAAATCATAAAATTTTAGTGTTAATGAATCTTGGAAAAGAGGCGGCGAATTTTCACATAAATCATCCTGCATTACCCGGCGATTATGTTGAATTATTTTCGGGTGAAGCAAGAAAAATAAACAGGATCGAAACTTTTAATTTTCAACCGGGCGAATATCTTGTATATCATGTTACACAATTTGTGAACAAATAAAAAACCGGTTAGCAATGCTAACTGCTAACCGGATGGATAAACTTAGGTGAAAGTTTATACTTTTTCCTATGTTCTTATTGACCCATAAAATTCAGATACCTTATTTGGTACCAGCATTATTTTTATCGTTTTTATTTTTTTTGTTGTTTGTACTCTTTGCAGCCAATTGCGTTTGAATATCGTCACTGTAAGGATGAGGAATATCATGATTATCATCTGCGCTGCCTAAAGGTTCTGAAGGTCCTTCTTTACCTGCAAGGTCTCTTTGAATATCATCACTCAAAGAAGAATATTCATTTGGATCTTTTCTGTCGTATTCCATAACATTATTTTAAGTTATACAATACAAATTATAATTAAATAATCATGCCACACTCCAACAGAAATTTGAAAAATATTCTAATTAACAACAACGTTTACATTATTTTTTTGCAGGTTTTGCCGGCAGTGCCTGAAGTTGGTCCATGTAAACAACTTTGCCATCCCTGTTAAACTCCCAGTTTTCATTTAAATAAATAGAATCCATTTTGCCATCATTGTGTGTATCCACTTCTTTCCCCCAAACACAAACCCAGGTTTCATCTTTACCTTTTGGTTTTAATGCAGTAATAACTTCAACAGAGCTTGTAGAGTTTTTTAATTTGCTTCGATCCGCTGTTGCCATTGCAATAATGGAATCTCTCGTTCCGCTTATACTCATTCCTGAAAAATCCATATTAACAGAATCTGCGAAATAATCTTTATGATTATTGAAAGTGTTATTATCATAATCCTTCCATAATTCAAGCACCATCTGTGCATACTTGGGATCACCGATTGTAAAATCACTCGAGTATTCAACAGGATATGCATACGAAACATTCGTGCTCATCGCAGTTGTATCGGTTGCAGCAGCAGTTGTTGTATCTTTTGTGTTTGATGAAGTGGTTGCAGTATTGCATGCAACAAATGCGCATATTATAGATGCGGCAATTAAAAGTCGTTTCATAAAAAGTTGTTTTGAAATTTTTGAGACAGAAAAATTATACATTTTTTTAATACGAAAAAAATGTATTTCTTATGCTTATTGAATCATAAATCAATTCCGTATCGGCTTGCCCTTCTTGATAACACTTTCAAGACGTTCTAAAGTTTTCCTTTCTCCGCACAAGCTTAAAAAAGCTTCGCGTTCAAGATCAAGTAAATATTGTTCGCTAACTAAACTTTGTTCACTTAAATCACCACCGCACATAACATATGCTAATTTTTTTGCAACAACTGTATCGTGCGTTGTCGCGTAACCTGCACGCCACATTCCATTAATGCCAGCATATAGAGCACCCAGTGCAGAGCGTCCTAAAACTTTTATATCTTTTCTTTGAACAGGCTGCACATAACCCTGATCATATATTTCAATAGCAGCATTTTTTGCTTCGCCGATTCTTCTGTCTAAATTCATTACAACTTCATCATGACCTTTACGCAAAATGCCAAGATTATAAGCTTCAAAAGCAGAGGTAGCAACTTTTGCCGTAGCAATTGTTAGAAAACGATTTTTTAGTGTGATGGTTTCCGGCTCATCTTCATGCATTTCATCTGCTGCGCGAACAACAAATTCTTTTGTGCCACCACCTCCGGGAATTACACCCACACCTAATTCAACCAAACCGATGTAAGTTTCTGCAGCAGCAAAAACTTTATCAGCATGCAAATTCATTTCACAACCGCCACCCAATGTTAAGCCATGTGGTGCAACAATAACAGGAACAGATGAATAACGAACACGCATCATAGAATTTTGAAACATTCGAATTGCCATATCAAGTTCATCATACTCCTGTTCAACCGCAAACATGAAAATCATTCCCACATTCGCACCAGCACTAAAGTTTGCGCCACTGTTTGCAATTACAAGACCTTTATATTTTTCTTCAGCAATCTCAATGCTCTTGTTTAACGCCTGCAAAACTTCGCTGCCAATTGTATTCATTTTTGTATTCCATTGCAAAGCCACCACATCATTACCAATATCATACAACCATGCATTGTTATTCTTCCAGACAATTTTGTTTTTGTAATTTTCTAAGATGATGAAATTATCTGCTGACGGAACTGGTTTATATTTTTTCTCAGCAACATCATAATATAACTTCTTATTGTTTTCTGTTTTATAAAATGATGTATTACCCGCTGCAAGCATTTCATCAACCCATGCCGCAACAGAATAACCGGCTGCTTTCATTGCTTCTGCAGTTTTTGCCACACCAACAATATCCCAACTTTCAAATGCACCTGTCTCCCATCCAAAACCTGCTTTCATTGCATCATCAATTCTAAAAAGCTCATCGCTTATTTCAGGAATGCGGTGTGATACATAGGAGAACAAAGCAAAAAACATATCACGATAAAATTCGCCGGGTTTGTCCTGTGCAGTAAATAAACTTTTCAATCTTGCATTTGCATCATCAATCAACAGTGCAGATTTTACAGAACCAAACGAAGCTTTTGTTCGCGGTGCATATTCAAGTGTTTTTAAATTGAGCGTATGAATTTCCTTATCCGTTTTTCTTTCTTCAGGGCTACCTTCTGCTACAGGTATTTTTATCTTCTTAAAAAACCCCTGCCCTGTTTTATCACCTAACCAATTATTAGCAACCATTTTTTCAAGCCATGCAGGAATTTTAAAATAATCTTTCGCTTCATCATCCGGGCAATTTTCTTCAATACCTTTTGCAACTTTCACCAGCGTATCAATACCTACAACATCTGCAGTTCTGAATGTTGCTGATTTTGGTCTGCCGATAATCGGTCCTGTTAATGCATCTACTTCATCAATACTTAAATCCAGTTTTTCCATTGTTTTAAATACCGCCATTATTCCAAACACACCAATACGATTGGCAATAAATGCTGGTGTATCCTTTGCAAGCACAGTTGTTTTACCTAAAAACAAATCGCCGTA
>JAICKT010000475.1 GCA_025927795.1 Parafilimonas sp.
CTTGTTTATTTTTTACAAATTTTTCAACAGCGCAAACGATTAGCGATTCAACAACACCATCACAACCACGCATTGTAAACATTGTAAATTTTATTCGTTTGCTTGAGCCAAGAGATTCAAACATTACAGAAGAAGTGTTATATGCAACTGTAGTAAAGCAGGTAAAAATATTAAAGCAATATCATTTGAAAGGAACATTTCTTTTGCAGTATGATGCGCTGATGGATAGCCGTTATCAAAACCTGCTGAGCAGTTTGTCAAAAGATGAATTTGAAATTGGTGCATGGTGGGAAATTCCGCAACCGCTGGTTGAACATGCAGGATTGCACTGGCGTGGAAGATACCCGTGGGACTGGCGTGCAAATATTGGTTTTTCTACGGGCTACACACAAGCTGAAAGAGTTAAGTTGATTGATACCTACATGAATGATTTTAAAAAAATCTTTGGTGATTATCCGAAGTCTGTTGCATCATGGTTTATTGATGCATTCTCGCTGAATTATATGTACGAAAAATATCACATCGTTGCATCTGCAAATTGTAAAGACCAATATGGAACGGATGGTTATACATTATGGGGTGGTTACTGGAACCAGGCATATTATCCCAGCAAACTAAATGCATACATGCCTGCACAAAATGCAGCGAAACAAATTCCTGTTCCGGTATTCAGAATGCTGGGCAGCGATCCCGTTCGTCAGTATGATAATGGTTTGGGTAATGAACGGCAGGGCGTGATAACATTAGAACCTGTATATGCGTTTGGCGGCGGCGATTCTGCATGGGTGCATTGGTTTTTTCAGCAGATGGTTAATGGTGAGCCTTTGGCTTTTGCATACACACAGGCAGGACAGGAAAACTCTTTTACATGGAAAGCAATGCAACATGGTTTTGAAATTCAAATGCCTTTGATTGCACAGTTGCGGGATGAACATAAAATTGTTGTTGAAACATTAGGCGAATCGGGCAAATGGTTTAAAGCACATTATACATTAACACCGCCAACTGCAGTTACTGTAAACAAAGATTTGGATGGAAGTACTAAGAAAACTGTTTGGTATGACAGCCGTTTTTATCGCATCAATTTTTTGTGGGAAGATGGTGGCTTGCGTATTCGTGATATGCATTTGTTCAATGAAAATTTTCCATCTGTTTATGAAACAAAACCTGCAACAGAAAATGAATGTAAATTTTTTACGCTGCCGTTTGTGGATGGTTATTTATGGAGCGACAGCAACACATTTGCCAGTTTGCGTTTTAAAGCAATGATTAATGGTAAAGAGGTTTTATTAAGAGGTGAAGATGTATCCGTAACAAAAAATAAAAAAGGTGATTTGGAAATAGTTTGGCAATTACAATCAGTGAAAGGAAAATTTATTATTGATTGCAGTGAAAGAAATTTTATGGTTCGATTCGAGGGCACATCATTGCTAAATTGGTATTTAGATTTTTCTTTTGCAGATAATGCACAACTTCCTTTTACAAACATTCAATCAAAAAATATTGCCTGCAAATTTGAAGGGTTTAATTATAATGTTATGGCTGATGAAGGAGCGTTTATAAAATCACCTAACAATACATCATTTAAAATTCAACCAACAAATAATACAATTGTGTTGATGATGGATGAAGAAAGATAATGATGATTGATTGTTATTCTATTTCAATTCCTGTATCTCAATATTTTTCCAATTCACTTTTATACCACCGCCTTCATGAATTTGCAAAGCAATAAATCCAACACCTTCACCAATTTTTTCATCTTTTATATAACACATCTGGTGACCATTTAACCAGGTGGTTACTTCATCGCCATCTACTTTTATTTTATAAGTATTCCAGTCACCATACTTCAAATATTTTTCATCTTCCGGTTTTGGCTGAACAAGCCAGCCTCTTCCATACGATTCATAAATGCCACCTGTATGTTCACCCATTGGTGCAACTTCTGCCTGCCATCCGCTAATCTTTACACCTTCCGGAATTTGTGAACGAAAGAATACGCCGCTGTTGCCATTTGCTTCCTGTTTGAACTGTAATGTGAGGATGAAATTTTTGTAATTTTTATCAGTAGATAAATAACCGTATTGTTTGTCGGGTCCGCTTTCGCAAATAAGTTCGCCATTTTGTGCATACCATTTTTCAGTGCCATGAATCGTCCAGCCGGTAAGATCTTTTCCGTTAAAAAGTTTTTCTGTTTTTTGCGCTGTTGCAAATAAACCAATCAGCATACAGGAAAAAAGAAGCAATGATTTCATTTAAAATTTTTTTATGAAGATAAGGGATAAGATATCAATGAAACTTTTCTTCTCTTTCAAGCATTGCAATAATTGTGGCAATGCGCTTTTGTTTCGTTTCTTCTTTCTTCGCCGTTTGCAAACGAAATGCAATTGAAAAAAGATTGGTTCGGTTTAATGTTTTAAAGAATGCATTTGCTTTTTTATTCCTGCGCAAAGCTTTTAAAAAATCTTCAGGTATAGTCATCTTACTTTGTGCATCGTAAGCTTTTTCCCAGGTGCCGTTTGCTTTTGCAATTTCAATGGCTTTTAATCCGGCGGGTTGCATCTTACCTTCTTTTATCAATCGTTCCGTATGTTCAATATTCTTCTTAGACCAGATACTTTTTGGTTGACGCGGAACAAATTTTTGCATCCAGTATTGTTCATCATAACTATTTTTTTGTCCATCAATCCAACCATAACAAAGCGCAACGTCTAATGCTTCTGCATAAGTTACAGTTGGTTTGTCAGCATTTTTCTTGGCAAATATTAACCATACACCATTTGATTTATCATGATGCTGCGCGAGCCATGTTTGCCAAGCTTTTTCCGATGCAAATTTTTTTGTTGGTAATTGTTGTGTAGCCACCATCAATAAAAAAATTGTTCAGAAATAATTTTTCCATTCTTTACATGATAAAGGCAAAGCTCGCTGTTAGTTTTTCGCGGTTCGTCTTTCATTTGTAAATCTGTATCCCATGATACTGCAAAGAAATCGCCGGCAATAACGGGTTCAGAAATTTTTTGTCCAAAAAAATTTTCAACATGCGAAATAAATAATTGCGCTTTATCGCGAATAGCGTCCATGCCTTGAATTTCTTTTGGTAATAAACCTTCAC
>JAICKT010000125.1 GCA_025927795.1 Parafilimonas sp.
AGCATTTATGCCGGCGGCTTATTTACCCAGGTAAATGGAACCACTGCACGAGGCCTGTTAGCAAAGTTTAATTTAAGCGGCTCTCTTGACGCTACATGGAATCCAAATGCATCTGGTGGTGGTGGCACAGTAGAACAACTTGCTATGTCCGGAACCAGCATTCTTGCAGGCGGCAGTTTTACAACTGTTGGCGGAACAACGAGAAACTATTTAGCTAAACTAAATAATACTAATGGTGCTGCAAGTAATTGGGCTACTGCAAACAGTTATGTTTTCACGGTGTATGTTGATGGAACTACATGCTATGCCGGTGGCTACTTTACACAACTTACTTCTGCTGGCGGATCAGCAACAGCGCGTAATTATTTAGGCGCAATTACTATTTCAAATGGAGCTATTGGCGCTTATAATCCAAATCCCAATAGTTATGTTTATTCAATAAACAAAGTGGGAAGTAATTTATATCTTGGCGGTCAGTTTACGCAAATAAATGGAACAGCCCGTACTTATTTAGCATCAACAAATGCTTCAGGTACATTGCAGTCGTGGAATCCTTCTGCCAACAGTACGGTTAATAAAATAAATGTAGATGCATCAAATAATATAATTGTTGGAGGAAGTTTTAGCGGTTTCCAGGATGTTACCCGCACTTATGCATCTATTATAAAATATACTACTCAGGTACTTGCTAATTGGTCGCCCGTTTTAAATAATGTTGTTTATGATGTTACCTACAACGCAAACAAAATTTTTATCGGTGGATCATTTACTACCGTTAATGGCTCTGCAAGAAGCGGAGTAGCTGCGTTTAGTTTGACAGGTGCTTTGCAAGGCACTAACCTTAATCTTACAAAAGGCGGCTCATCTAATGTTGGTGTATATAGTTTATTTGCTACAACAAATAATATTTATGTAGGAGGTGATTTTGATAAAGCAGGAGCAAATGTTAGAAATGATTTTGTTGAAGCAAATATTTCATCTGGTGCAGGTACTATACTTGCTACAAACCCTAATCTGGATAATATAGTTTATGCAATTAATGTACAGGGCTCCACGATTGCTTATGGTGGTAATTTTAGATTTAGCAATTTTGTTGACAGAAGTTATCTCGCATCTTTCCGTATATCAACAGGAAGTATAACAAACTGGAATCCTTTACCTGATTCATACGTTTTTGATATTGCCGTTAACTATAGTAAGATTTTTGTTGTAGGCCAGTTTGATAATGTAAATGCAGCTTCACATCCGGGAGCAGCGGCTTTTAATTTAAGTAATGGCGCACTCACAACATGGAATCCGCTACTATCAAGAGCGGGTCAGGGTATTTATGCTGACCTTAATTCTGTTTTAGCTGATTCGAATTATGTTTATCTCGGTGGCAATTTTGACCAGGCTAAGGGTACTTCCAGAAATAATGCAGCCATTGTTAGTGCCTCAAATGCAGCACTGCAAAATTGGAATGCCGGACCAAACAGCATTGTTCGGGCAATGGCACTTAACGGAAATAGTTTATTTATTGGTGGTGATTTTACTTTTTGCAAGGGTGCAGCCAGAAGTTATATAGCTAAGATTGATTCAGCAACAGGCTTAGTAAATACATCATGGAATCCTGGCGCTAATAGTTATGTTTATGCGATTACAGGTAATGGTTCTAATATTTATGTTGGTGGTATTTTTACGCAGCTTGCCGGCATAACAAGAACAGCCCTTGGTGCAGTCAGCTCTTCTACCGGAACGGCAACGTCATTTGATCCGGTTATTCAATCAAATGGTAGTACAGGTTCAGTTTACACACTGGCATTTGATGCATCAAATGTCCTGTACGTTGGCGGTTCATTCAATACTGCAAAAGGTTCTGCGCGTAATAATCTCGCAGCTTACACAATATCCGGTTCAGGAACATTAAAATCTTGGAATCCTAATGCAAACAATGCAGTATATACTTTGGCTGTTGCAGGAACTAAGATATATGCTGGTGGTTCTTTTACAACTTTAAACGGAGGTACAACCAGAAATTATCTTGCATGTGTAAACAATACTAGTGGAACTATCACAACCTTTAATCCAAACATGAACAGCTATGTACGTGGTTTATCAGTTAGTGGAAATAATACATTGTATGTTGGTGGACAGTTTACCACAGTAAATGGTGGCACTTCCCGCAGCTATACAGCAGCGTACGATGCAACAACCGGCTCACTAAAAAGCTGGAATCCTGTACCGAACAATGCTGTGTATGGCATGGCGGCACAAACAGATACTGTTTATTTAGGTGGATATTTTACAACAGTAAACGGAAGCAGTTATAACCGCCTTGCAGCAGTTAGAGGCAGCGCGGGCACTGCTAATTTTTCATCATTTAATCCAAACGTAAATAATCTTGTTTACAATGAGTTTATTTCTGAAAAAACACTGCTTGCCGGCGGATACTTTTCAACGGTAGGTGGGTTTTACAGAAATGGTTTTGCTGTATTTAAACTACCGGGTAATAATTCACTTACTTCAACAGATGATAATAATGTAATCGCTGAAAACGCTGTAACAAAACAATTAGAAAGCAAAGCATTTACTATTTATCCGAATCCTGCATCACAAAATGCAAACATAAAATTTGCAAATGCGCTTAATGGTAAATTGGTTGTTACAATTACAGATATGAATGGCAATAAAGTTTTACAAAAAGAGTTAAATAATAATTATTCAAATTTTATAAAACTTGATGTAAACAAACTGAAAAGCGGCAGCTATATTATTTCTGTAAACAGTGATAATTTTAATGGAAAGCAATCTTTAATTATTGCGAAATAGATTAACCTGATTAATAAAACTAAAGGATTGGATAGCTAATTATTCAATCCTTTTTTTCTTTAATAAAATTGATGATTTTTTCAATGATTGGATTGTAGCCATTAGTTGTATCAACATACAGTGTTGAAGCTTCAATATTAACCGGCTTATAAATATCAATTAGTTTCTCGCCTTGTTCATCCCCATGAAATGTTCTTCTATCAGGATTATTTAAAAGCCTTTCATTAAACCTGGTTGTGGTTATTTCAGAATTTGTTTCGCATATTATAATTCTAACATCAGCTTTATCTATAAATCCTAAAAGTTTAGGCTGCCATAATTTATGCTGAAATGCTGCTTCAATAATTATGGATATTCGTTTTGAAATTAATAAATCTATAGTTTGAAAAAATGTATCATAAATATATAAAGCTACTGAAGTGTTTGGGTGATTATGCGAAATGCCTGTTGTATTTATATAACCTTCTTTAAGCTCATCCCTTGAAACAACAGGGCATTTAATTTCTTTTGAAATAATATGTGCCAAAGTGGTTTTTCCTGATGCAGGTCTTCCCGTAACTACTATTAGCAAAGGTTTGTTCATCACTAAAAATTAATCATGATCAATATTCCATTTTTCTTAATGATGGTGCTTTTATCCATGTTGTAATTACAACGGCAATTGTCATACATCCGCCAAAAACAACAGAAGGTACAACGCCTAATAATTTTGCAGCAACGCCACTTTCAAACTGCCCCAATTCATTGCTTGAATTAATGAACATTGAATTTACACTCATCACTCTTCCACGCATATTATCCGGCGTTTTTAATTGCATGATCGTACCACGCACAACAACGCTTATTCCATCAAGCATACCACTTACCAGCAAAGCAATAAACGAAAGCAGAAATAATTTTGATAACCCAAAACAAATGATGCAAATGCCAAACCCAAACACAGCAATTAATAATTTATAGCCTTGTTTTCGTTTTAGCGGAAATGCAGTTAATAAAATAACACTGCAAATTGCACCCAGGTCTGATGCGCCATTTAAGAAACCAAAACCTTCTGCACCAACCTTTAAAATATCTCTTGCATACACAGGAACCATAGCAACGGCGCCACCAAATAAAACGGCAAATAAATCAAGCGATAACGCACCGAGAATTTCTTTTGTTTTAAAAACAAAATGCAAACCTTCTTTTACACTGTCCCATGTTTTCTTTTCAGAAGTTTTATTTAAAGGTGGCTTAGATTTTATGTTAGTGAGAACAACAAATGCAATTATCATTAAACAAACAATAACTGTAAACGTTCCTGTATTGCCTAACCCTGCAATTAATAATCCACCAATTGCATGACCGCTTACAGATGCAGATAAATAGGAAGCCTGGTTCCATGTAGTTGCGTTCTGTAATAATTTTTTTGGAACAACCTGTGCAAGCACAACATTAAAAACCGGACCTGTAAATGCACGAACAATTCCTGTACAAAAAACAACAACATAAATGCAAACAGTTAATGTATTGCTTGAAAAAATTTGTGCTGAATTTTTTGTAGAAAGCAATAACAACGTTAATGCGGCAATAAAATATAAACTGATGCCACGAATTAATAATCTTCTTTTATCACTTAAATCAATTACATGACCGGCATATAAAGCAAGAGAAATAGCCGGAATGATTTCACTCAAGCCTAACAGCCCAATTGCAAATGGTGCATTGGTTAAATTATAAATCCACCAGCCGAGTAGTGTGGTCATCATGCGCAGCGCCATTACAAAACAAAACCTGCCAATAACAAGATTGCGGAATTCAGGAATCTTTACTGAGTCAAAAGAACCTAACGAGCGAGGATTGATTTGAGTGCTCATATTTATTTCCTCTTAATCTTAATAATCCTGCAAATCATGGTTCTGTTATAATGAGAAATAATGTTGCCCCGATTCAATATCATTTTTTAATGCATTCACTACAACATCTAAATGTTGTTCGTTGCCAAGAAAATCTGCATCAACCGCATCAATAAAAATTGTTTTTACATTATGCTGTTTAATATAACTCGTATATGTTTCCTGAATATTGAATAAATATTCATCTGGAATATTTTGCTCATAAGAACGGTTACGTTTTTTAATATTTTTTTGCAATTTTTGAACCGGCGAATGCAGGTAAATCATAATGTCGGGAAACACAAGTTGCTGGCTCATGATATCAAACAATTTTTGATACAACCTGAATTCATCTTCACTCAAATTAATTTTTGCGAACAACAAACATTTTGTAAAAACATAATCAGAAACAGTAACGCTTTGAAATAAGTCTGTTTTATTCATCATATCTTTTAACTGTTTGTAACGCTCTGCCATAAAAAATAATTCAAGCGGAAAAGCATTTTGTTTCGGGTTCTCATAAAACTTTGGCAGAAAAGGGTTATCGGCAAATTGTTCAAGAATTAATCGTGCATTTAATTTTTTTGCAAGCAGATGAGCAAGTGTGGTTTTTCCCGCGCCGATGTTACCTTCTATCGCTATGTAATGGTATTGCATTGCCTCAAAATTAAAAGAGCCACTTAGTTATTATTTGAAATTTTATACACAGGCAAATCATCCTTACATTCAGCCAGTAATTCTTTTATTGCTTTGTATAAAACCGGGTGAATTACATTTGGTGCAATTTCGGCAAGCGGCGTTAATGCAAATCTTCTTTCTGCCAAACGCGGATGCGGAATTGTTATAAGCGATGAATTAAGAACAATATCATTCATCAATAAAATATCAATATCAATTATGCGCGGACCCATTTTTACAACACGTTTTCTGCCCATTGTTTTTTCTACAGAAAGTAATTTCCGCATTAATTTTTCTGCTGATAATTCTGTTTCCAGTTGTAAAGCCTGGTTATAAAAATCAGGTTGCTCCGTAAAACCCCATGCTGCTGTTTTATAAACGGATGAAGACCGGATAATATGCCCGCAATTTTTTTCAATTAATTTATAAGCCCGCTGAAGATTTTGTAAACGATTGCCCAAATTGCCACCTGTAAGCAGAAAAGCCGTATTCATATATTGAAAGAATAACTGGCTCAAATATCTTTAATTTTGGCAGCTATCAGATTAATAATTATAATAGATTTCTAAATTGATGACTCTTCAGTTTATTAAACCAAACGCAGTTCATCATTAATCACAAAAGAGAAAAATGAAAAGCTTTTTGAAGATTTTTTTAGCAACGCTGGTTGCATTAATTGTTTTTGGAATCGGAATTTTTTTCGCGCTTTCAATTATAATCAGCAATGCAACTTCACCCGGGAAAACCAATATTGGCTCAAATGGTGTTCTTGTTTTAGATCTTAATCAATCTTTTAAAGAGCAAAAGAAAAGCGATGTACTGAATTCTATTTTTGATAATCCCTCATCAGATATTCCGGGTTTATATGATGTGGTAAGAATGATTCATTATGCAAAATCAGATTCATCAATAAAAGGCATTTATATAAAAGCGAATGATAATGAAAATGGTTTTGCATCAAGCGAAGAATTGCGGCAGGCATTGGTTGATTTTAAGAAGAGTAACAAGTTTATAATTGCTTATGGTAACGTTGTTTCAGAGCAGGCATATTATATTTCAACAGTTGCGGATAAAATATATTGCAACCCTGCAGGCGGCGTTGAATGGGACGGTTTTTCAGTGAATCTTCTTTTTATGAAAGGCTTGCTTGATAAGCTTGAAATTGATCCGCAGATTTTTTATGCAGGAAAATTTAAAAGTGCAACCGAACCATTACGTGTTTCGCAAATGACAGATGCAAATCGTTTACAAACCACAGTTTGGCTGAATGATTTATATAACAATTTATTGTTACGCACTTCAGCAGCGAGAAATATTGATACAGCAACTTTACATCAGCTTGCAAATACAGGTGCAATTCAAACAGCAAACGATGCTTTAAAATATGGATTGGTTGATGGATTGAAATATGATGATGAAGTAAAAAATGAATTGCTTAAACGATTGCATAAATCAGAGAAAGATGAAATTAATTGGGTTTCGTTTGGCAAGTATGCAAAGGCTGCAGACTTTCATCGCAATGGTAATGGCGGAAAGATTGATATAATTTATGCTCAGGGTGATATTGTAGATGGGAAAGGTGATAAAGATGAGATTGGCAGCGATGATTATGTAAAGCTTATACGCAAAGCAAGATTGGATGATGATGTAAAAGCAATTGTGTTTCGTGTAAATTCCCCCGGCGGAAGTTCTATGGCGAGTGAAGCAATATGGAGAGAGGTTATGTTGGCTAAACAAAAAAAACCTGTTATTGTAAGTATGGGTGATTATGCAGCATCGGGTGGTTATTATATTTCATGTGCAGCAGATTCAATTTTTGCTGATGAGACAACTATTACAGGTTCTATTGGCGTATTCAGCATTCTGCCTGACATGCAAAAATTCTTTAACGATAAATTAGGAATCACTTTTGATGGTGTTAAAACAGCACCGTATGCAGATATGGGTTCTGTAAGTCGTCCGTTAACGCAACCGGAAAAAAGTTTTATACAAGCTTCAATTGATACTATTTATAACAAGTTTAAAACACGTGTTGCTGATGGCAGAAAAAAAGATATTGTTTATATTGACAGTATTGCACAAGGCAGGGTTTGGACAGGAAAAAGAGGAATTGGTGTTGGCATAGTTGATCGCACCGGTACTTTACAAGACGCAGTAAACTGTGCAGCACGCATGGCAAAAATTTCTGATTACAGAACAAGAGAATATCCAGAACAAAAAACATGGTTGGAAGAATTAACTGATCAATCTTATTCAGCACAATCAAATCAGAAAGCTTTGATAAAGGAAATTGGTGTTGACCAATATAATTTATTGCAGGAAGTAAAACAGCTTAAGCAAATTAGCGGAATACCGCAAAGCAGGTTGCCGTTTACGATTGGGTTTCATTGATGCAATTATTTAAGCCTGTTTTCAATATCCATTCTTTGATGCAGTATTCTTATAATTTCAATTATTTCATCTTCATTTTTTTTATAAAAGATTAAATGAGATTTTACTTTAGCGCCTCTGTAGCCTTCTTTAATATGCGACATTGATTTGCCACTTTCAAAATGATCAGCTACATATTCAATTTCATTAATGATTAAGTTGTAATATCTGTCTGCTTGCTGTTGAGACCATGTTTCAAAAGTATATAACCAAATATCTTCAAGATCTTGTATAGCTTTTTCGCTTATGCGATAGCTATTTTTTTTCATAAGTGTTTGCTATGTATATTTTGCAGATGCTTTTTTGGATTAAAGTTTTTATTCATTGAACTTTTTTCACCAAGCTCTAATTCTTTTTTTAATTGCTTGATTTTTTGTTCTTCTAATTCAAGTAATCGCAACGCGGTTCTTATAACTTCACTTGCAGAATTATATTTCCCTGAAGATATTTTCTTATTAATAAAGTCTTCAAAATAATTTCCAAGTAATACAGAAGTATTTTTTGCCATGAGAAAGTCGTTTGTTCAAATATACCAAGAATTGGTATTATAAACATAGTCAAAAATTACACTTCAATCAAATCATTATTAGCAATTGCAAAAACCTTGTCTGTTTTTTTCTTTTCAATCAATGCAATGCCACTAAATTTTGAAAATGCGGGAAGCACGGCAAATTCATCACCAAAATAAAAACAGGGGAATGTAAGCGATTGCCTGCTTTTACCTTTTATAAAGATGCCCGGATGCAAATGCCCGGTAAAAAAATAAGCGTCTGCATGCTGCGGATGATTTTTTATATGTGTATAATCATGAATAAAAGCAAGTGTATTTATGCGCAATGCTTCATTGCTAAATAACCGGATATTTATTTTTTTATACCAGTCTGTATGCAAAATATCATGGTTGCCTTTTACGAGTAATATTTCAAGTTGTGTAAGATCATTTCTCCACTTTTCAAACAGCAGGTTTTCTTTATTGGCATTGCTGTGAAAAAAATCGCCCACTACAATTAATTGTTCAGGCTTATAAAATTGTATTAATGAAAAAAGACGTTGTAAGTCTTCTAAAAAAATATGTTGTGGAACAGGCACACCTGATTTTCTGAAATGCCCGGTTTTACCAAAATGACTATCAGATAAAATCAAAGCTTTTTCATCCTCCCAAAAAACTACTCTTTCATGCGAAAGCCAAAGATGCTGATCTCTGAAATAAAAATGCTGATGCTTCATGTTGCTGTAAACTATGCCTGGTCCGAAATAAATTTTTATTCTTGAAAAGGTAAAATCACTCTATAACCGCCATGTCGAGGAACGAGACACCTCCTGAATTTAAAGTTTTAATAGAACGATTGATTTCTCCTATCATCGAAATGAGGTTTTCAGTCTTTTTGTTTTTCTTGCGTTTTCAAAATGATAATTTATTAAAGCAAAATTCCCTGTAAGAAAAAATAGGCAATCGAAAAATAAATTACGATACCTGTTACATCAACAAGTGTGGCAACAAAAGGTGCAGAGGAAACTGCAGGATCGGCGCCCAGCTTTTTTAAAATAATGGGCAGCATAGAGCCGGTTAATGTTCCCCACAAAACAACTCCCACTAATGAAATGCCTACGCTTATTCCAATTAAAAACCAATGTTGTTTATACAGGTCTTCAATAATTCCATGTTGCATAAGTAGATGCCAAATGCAAATTCTGATAAAACCAATCACACCTAAAATTCCGCCTAAAAAAATACCGCTAAAAATTTCGCGGCGCATTACATGCCACCAATCTGATATACTTATATCACCAACCGCCATTGCCTGGATAACTAATGTTGATGCTTGTGAACCGCTGTTACCACCGCTGCTCATGATTAAAGGAATAAACATGGCAAGTACAGTAGCTTTTGCAATTTCATCATTAAAGTAAGCCATAGCTGTAGCAGTAAGTAACTCGCCTATAAATAAAACGATTAGCCAACCTGCTCTTTTGCGCACAAGTTTAAAAAGCGGCGTATCAAGATAAGGTTCATCCAATGCTTCTGTACCACCAATCTTTTGTATGTCTTCGCTAAACTCTTCATTCGCCACCCAAAACATATCATCAATAGTAACTATACCAAGTAAAATATTATTGGCATCTGTTACCGGCAATGCAACGCGGTTATTCATTTTAAAAATCTCGCTGGCGTGTTCCTGGTCATCGTTTACATTTAATGCAACAACACGCTCATCCATTAATTCCTCAATTTTTTTTTCGGGTGATGCAAGTATTATATCTCTTATTCTTAAATCATCAATCAGTTCACCTTTTTTATTTACAACATAAATTACATCAATTGTCTCTGTATTTTTTGCTACTTTACGAATAGTGTTTAGCACCTGTTCAACTGTGTTGAAAGGGTACACATAAACGTAATCTGGCGTCATCAGCCTGCCGATACTATCTTCAGGATAACCCAGCATTGAAAGCGTAATTTTTCTTTCTTTCGGGTCGAGCAGTTTTATTAAATCGCGTATAACATGTTTTGGAAGTTCTTCTAAAAAATCTGTTCTGTCATCAGGTGGTAATTCATTTAATAATGCTGCAGTTTTATAAGATGAGAGCTCATGTACAATTCTTTTTTGTGCGCTTACATCAAGAATTTTAAAAACTTTTGCCGCACGGTTAATTGACATGTTGGTAACGATCTGTGCTTCATGATCAGGGTATTCATAAATGAGATCTGCAACATCGCTGATGTTTTGATCGTCCAGAAAACTCCGGAGCGTTTGTCCATCATTCGACTGCATCAGTTGTTCAAACTGCTCATTTATAGAAAGCTGTTCAAGCTCTGCACTCATAAGCGCAAATTAGTAAAACCGTTCTGATAAAACGAAGACATGTAATTAAAAAAAATTGAAATGGTTTTTGTATTGCAATGATACTGCGTGTTATCTTGTGGCATTAACTACTTTCATGATTTTACCGATTCTTGAAATCAAAAATTCATCTAAACGCGGCAGAGGTGTTTTTGCAAACGACAACATTAAACAAGATACTGTTATAGAAATTTCACCCGTAATTGTTTTAACCGAAAAAGAGCGTAAGATTGTTGAAAAAACAATATTGTTTGATTATATTTTTGAATGGGGCACTAATAAAAAGAGAGCATGTGTAGCGATGGGTTATGTTTCTATGTATAATCATAACTACGATGCCAACTGCGAATATGAAATGGATTTTAAAAAAAGATTGATGACAATAAAAACAGTGAAACCAATTAAAAGAGGAGAGGAGCTTTTTGTAAATTATAATGCAAGCCCAAACGATAAAACAAGAGTTTGGTTTGATAAAGGAAAATAATTTATTATTCGGGGAAAACTAAACGCTTATGAACAAAAATTTTTCATACTTACTAATAATTATTATTTGTCTATTGCCCGTACATAAAATTTGCGCTCAAACAAAAGCAATTGATGAAAATGGACACCAGGTATTATTATTTTCCGATGGAACGTGGAAATATGACGTTGATAGTTTA
>JAICKT010000150.1 GCA_025927795.1 Parafilimonas sp.
ATGAAATTTTGATATTTATTTTCACTTAATCGGTGCACCACTTTATCTGCCGTGGCATCGGCTTCTTTTTCATATACATCGTTTGGTTTACCAACGTTAAGCCTGGTTTGAATAACGCTGTTAGGTTTGAAGAAGGATTTGTTCTGAGAAAAAAATGGTTGCTCGCTGGCTGTGGAATTAAAAAGATTCTGCCCTTCCGCTTTATTAAAAAAAGGAGTATTTATTTTGGCAGCCATTGCCGCAGCTTTTGTTTGAACCGCTTTCATCATTAAGATGAATTTTATATAAATAAACTATCGCCACTCTATTTTTAAAATATCATTCATCCATGGAAGCATAATTACATTTATGTTCCATGGAAGATAATCAAGCAGCACATCAATTGAATTTGATTCTACCTGTAAATTCAAGTTATCATTTTTTGTGAACAGCTTTCCATTGCGCCGTAAAAACCCTTCACGCAAACCTGCGGGCGAAGTATTTTTTAAAGCTTCCCAGCGTTGTATAACTTCTGCAAGAAGAGCATCAGCTTCATTCAATTCTTCTTCTGTTAATTCAATTGTATTCGTTACCGGCTTTTGTAAATGCCATGCACATAAAATTTTTGCAACTACCAGTTCATGCTCTTCCGGCTTTATGCTACCTGTTGCGAGATAATGTAATAAATGCAATGCTTTTTCCTGTGCAGCTTCATTAATAAAATTTTCTTTAGAAATTAATTTAAGGGTTTTAAAAAATGTATGCGGAAACGGATGCAATAAAACAATACCTGCGTATTGCACAAAAATTTCTTCGTCATCCATTACAATTTTTTCAGCTTCCTCTAAATCATTTATTGGTAATTCTTTTTGTTCTGAAAAATCTTTTTTTGTTTCAATTGTTTTTTTTGCCTGTTCAAGCGCTGCCGCTGTTAATCTTTTTTTTGCGAAAAATTTTTTTGGAAGCGTTTGAATAAAGTCAGGTTTTTCAATATTTTCTTTCAACAAAAATTCTGCAAGCGTTTGTGTGGTTACGTTTTTGTGTGAAGCATGACTTAAAACTTGCTGCCACAAAACCTGTTTTAATTTTTTTTGGTTTGTATCTGAATGTTTAATACTTGATTTTAAAAATGCAATTACTTCAGTTATTTCCCGAATGATAACAGACAGCATGTTTTGCCTTTCAGCAGTAAGCGTTTCAACAAGTGTTTCTAAAAAGTTTTCTGTATGCTGAAAAACAATTCGCTTTACAGCAGCAGGATTTTCATGAATAAGAATTCTTAGCCTTTGAATTATTGTCGAATTTGTTGCAAACGCTTCAAGAATTTTTTGATGCCAGTTTTCATCAATTTTTAAGGTGCTCCATTTAAGATAGCCATGCTGCATATAAAAAAGCCATTGGTCGGCAGTGCTAAGGCTTGTGGTTTGTCTTTTGATTTTTTGTAATACTGAAACATCTGCAAGTGCAATACTCAATTGTGCTGTAATCTTTTTATACGCATCATCTTCCCATCTTCTTTTCTCAATATCTTTTACAGAAACGGTACCAAGATCAATTTCTAATTTATCAATTTGAATTATTTCATCGTCAGCAGAAGCATTGTCAAAAGCTTTTTGCAATGCAGGCACAATCTCACGCCAATAATGTTCACTCACCAGTTGCTGTAAATAAAAAGAATCCGTTTTTTTATCAAGCCTGAGATCAATTACCTGTTTTTTTATTATATGCTGCATGTGCCTTCTATTTTACGTAAGCGCTTTTTTTATTTCTTTTACATTTGCTTCAGGTTCTAATTGCTTTACCTCTTTGCTGTTCCATCCATCATACAATGCCTCCATATCAATTTTATTTTTTCGCAAATGATTAAATAAAAATGCATGTTCGGTTATAATGCTTGTTTCTTTTTTATTAAAGCAAAGCCTGTCAAGATATTGCCAGATTATATTTTGTATCAGTGTTTGTTTTTGTTTAAACGTTAAAGCTTTTATATTTTTTGTTTTGTCTGATTTATCTTTAAGAACCTGGTTTATCAAATCATCAAAACGTTTTGGTGTTGGATTTACATCTGAAAGAAACCGTTGTGCATTTTCAGCAACTTTATTTTCAGGATTTGCTTCCCTTACTTTTTTTACATTCTCATTGTATGCATAAGCTCTTGCCTGTATTCGCTTAACTTTCTGGTGTGATGGTGTTGTTGTTACGGGTTCAGGTTTTTCGGTTGCTGCAAGCTGCGCACGATGTTCAACATCTTTCAACAATGCGGTTGAAGATTTCTTTTTTGCTTTCTTTAAAACAATTTCTTCATCACCTGGCGTTTGCTTATTTTCTTCGATGCAATTACAGGGCTCACAGTTTGAAAAATCATATTCACGTTTATAATTATTCCAGCAAAAAAGTTCGTTTATAGTAAGACTTAAATTGAAATCATTGCAGTCATCTTCTCCTTTTTCAAAACAGGAAACAGGTTCATCATTATCGCATGTACAAGGAACGCAATCTTCACATTCGCGAAGCGGTTTAAAATATTTTGCAAAAAGCAGTTGAAGAAAATCGCAATTATTATAAGGTGCACATAATTTTTTTGCAAGCCAGTAATTCCAGTTTTTAAACTCATATTCAAAACAGCAAAAGTCTCTCGGGTTAAGCCATAAAATACGCAGCAGCACATGTGCAGGCGCTTCTTTTTGCAAAAGTTTTTCAATTACGGCCTTGTTTTCTTTACTGCGAAAACGCTGCGGCCATGCAGGTAAAGCAACAGTGGCAATAAAAGAATATGGATCGCAGCCAGGCGTAAAACATATTTTTTTATTTTCTGCACATGGATCTTCTGCGCCACCAGGCTTCCAGGGAAACCGGCAAATATTATCATAGTCAATGCAAGGTTTTGGTAGGGCATCACAACTGCATTCTTCATACACACCATTCACATTTATGCAATGCGGACGAAGCAAAATATGTTCAACCAAATGCAAGCCCTCGCTGTTGATTAATTTCTTTGCACGCTCAACTGCTTCACATGCAATTTCACCATTCGTATATTGCTGCGGATTAAAAGCAACAATTTCATTTATGCACCTGTTTATGTTTCTGTAAGCCTGATTATTTTCATAAACATAACCAGCGTTTCTAAAATCACTGCAAAGCAATCTTTGAATTTCTGCCGCGCTGTTATTTTCAAATGATCTAAGCTGAACATCTTTATTTAAAATATATTCCTGGTGTAATTCAATCGTGTAGTATTGGCAATTACATTCATACACACGCTTATAATATTCATAATTACGAAGCAGCCTTAAAGAAGCAATATAAAATCTCAATGCCTCACAACACGAATTAAAACAACAATCAGATTTCCATGCAATATAACAGCCGGGCTTACATTCATCATTGCATTCACGTACTGAAAAATTTTCTGTTATAATTTCTGTGCAGGCATCAAAGCCTGGCAATTTTATCTGAACATAATAATTACATGCCTGCTTATCATCAGCAGCTTTTCTTAATATAGGAAAATAACAAGCCCCCGATAACAACTGCGTTTTCCATTTTTCAAGTGTAATTTCAGAAGAAATGGATTCTGCTATCCTGTTTTCGTTTTCATCCTGCAGATAAATTTTATTTTCGTTCGCTTTATAATTTTTATCATTATAAATTAATTCAAAAAGTTTAATCAGGTTTTCGCAATTTGAATAATTTCCCTGTTGTCTTTCAAAATAAATTTTTGCGATTGGTTCTTTCTCTAAATTCAGCAGCACTAAATTATTCTTTTCATCAGTTTGCAACAGCTCAAAGAAATTAAACGAAGAAGCATTGTATAATCTGTTTAATACATCATCGCGCCTTTCTGGTGTTTCATATTTGCAGGGATGAATGAGCCCTGTATTACCGCACGCCACAAAAAAACTGTGACTGCAATCCATTTGTTTAAAATAATTATGAAAGCCTTCATCTGTTTGTGAAATGCAAATAAATTTTTCTATCCCATCCCACGCATCCTGGCAGGTATTAAACCCGCGAATACTTTGGGCAAGCACTTCTCTAATGTAAATATGGAATCTGCAATCTGTTTTATCTTCTTGTATATAAAAATTGCCGGCATATTTCAGAAGCATTAAAAAAAATTGAAATTGCTGCATCGCTTGTTGCGCAGTTTGATAATAGCTCCCACTTCGCCAATCGTAAAAATCGTTTTCATTATTATAAAGTGAAAACCTGAACCGTTCTTCCGTAATATATTTTATCGGGTAACTTTTTACAAGCGGAATAATTTTGTTCTGTATTTCATAACCGCCCAATTCTTCTGTTGTTTGGCGCGGCACACAAACTATGCTTTCCGTTTTATCACATGCATCATCTGTATGAAGCGCAAATTCTTTCAGACTGATAAATTTGCCATCGCCATAATTTTCTTTTGCATGTGCATATTTTAAAATGATAAATAAGTTTTTATTAAAAGCATTCAATGCTTCTTCTTTTGAGGCATATCCTTTTACACTTTGAAACAGCACCAATTCTTTTCCTGAAAAATTTCCCTGTGTATGAAATCTGTTCGTACATTTTATTTGATAATGATACCAGCGGGATTTTGTTTGCGCATCTTCATAAGAACAAAATATATCGCTGCCGCCGGTATTAATATCAACATAATCATAAACAGTATGAAACAATTTGTTTCTTATATCATCTGCATCAGTTTGCGTAAAAATTTTTTTCTGCGAAGTATGCTCGGCGAGCAAATTATCTTTATCAACCAGTTTATAAATATAATTTTCAGTTTTATTTATCTGCCAGTTTTTTAATTTTTGAATTGATTGTTCTTCTGTTATGGCGCCAGTACTCTTTATTAAAGACTGATGAAATTTTAAAACCGGATCAGCCTCTTTTTTTACGGCATTTTTATCTTCTGTATTTTCATTATTTATCCAAATACTTTTGGTTTTTTGTGTTGGCGATTCAAGCGATAATTCATTCCTGGAAATTTTTAGCTGAAGATTTGGAATATCTGCATAAAATCTTTTTGCAGATTCAAACGCAACTTCTTCTGTTGAATACAAATCTTTTGACTGAAATATAAATTTTTTATTTTCATTGCTAGTAAGCAAAAACTGGAATTTCCATTTAAAAGGAACGGGCTCTGAAACATTCAGCGAATAAGTATATGCATTAATATTTTCAACAATTTCATTGATCTTAGTTTTTGCATCAGCCTCTGACGAAAACAATTTAAAATAATGCACGATATTGGAATCGTCCGTTTTTATAAAAATTCCAAAATCATTGCCGGCAGTATTTTTTTGTACATAATAAGCTGAGGTTACTGCAAGCAGGGGCAGTATTTTTTTGAAAGCATCTTCTGCTTCGGGTTCTGTATTAAATTTTGTAGCGGATTCAAAAAGAATTTTTTTATTAACGTCACGAAAAGTATAAGTATATTTTACATCTTCTGTAAGATTTACATTTTCAAGAAAATATGGTTGAAATGCTTTTTCATTTATATAAGTAAAAGGTGTTTGCTCTGTTGCAATGGCAACAAGATTACCAATATCTTTTTTGCCATCGTTCCATTTGAAAATTTTTTCGTTTTTAAGATTTGAATTTATGTCTGCAGATAGCTCAGTACACTTTGCTTCGGCTTTAGCTTTTTCAGTTAATTCATTTTTATCATTGCCTGCATATTCTGCAAGCACCTCGCCTGCATGCATAAGTTCTGCTTTATAAATATGCTGTACCACAAGCAGATTTCTTTGTTTATCCGGCGTATGAAAAAAAATATTTTGCAAGTTCTGCTGCTGATTTTCAGCCTCTTCTTTTGTTTTATAAAGTTTGCTGTAGAAATATTTATTATTTAATTCGTCTCTTGTAAATAATTGCCAGTCATTTTCATACTCTAATTCCTTCATCTCAAAAAAAGCATCACTGTTTAATTTTTTGTAAAGAGAATTTACTGATGCAAGTGCGTCTGCTTTGTTCAAAGGCGTTTGCAGTGTAAGTTTTTCATTATTACCAATCTCGACTTCGGGCACATATAGTTTATCAATTTCCTCCACCACAAAATTGCACAGGTAATGCTTTCTCCAATCTTCAATACCGGCTAATGCTTTAAATCTTTTTTCGAATCCTGAAGTATTTTCATTTTCCCATCCGTTACATAAGTAATTATATGCTTTACCGCGATTGCTGCTAAGCACATCATAATTCGTAAGAAATTTTTCTTCTGCTTTTATCTGCGCTTTTTGCAGATCAGTTGCTGTTAAAAATTTTGATGAGAGCAAAGCAAAATCAGTAAACTGTTCTGCAAAGCGCGAAAGAAGATGATTGAGAAAACTTTGCCTGCGAGTGAGATAAAGATTTTCATCTTCAACAATTACTTTTAAATAACCAGCATAAGTATCAAGCGTTAGTTCAATATCAAAAGAAAAGCATTGAGAATTATTTTCACAATCAGCAGTAATAAAACTTCTGTAATTATTTTCAAAACTGGCCGCATACTTTACAGAAGCTGCAGCGTTTTTTGCTTCCTGCTCATTTTTATAATAGCGCTTGCTTATTAAAACAAATTCAGTTGAAGATGTAAAGAGATAAAAGAAAAAACAATCATCGTTATTTGATGTTATTACGGCTTCATAACCACCATATAAAATATCTTCTCTCAGTTGTGTAACTGCCTGGTCACGCTCTGCACCAAAGCAAAACCGGTAAGGCGGAAAATCGTTTTCGCTGCATCTGTCTTCAAGATCAGTATTTTTTATTTTTCCGCTGTTAATCAAATTTTCAAAATCACTTCTTTTTGTGGGATAGGCAAGAATACTTCCGGAATTTCCCTGCGTGCCTTCGCTATCTTCATCTGTTTTAAAGCGAAGCAGTTTTTGCAATTGCGGAACATTTGTAAGTTGATTAATGAAATAAGTATGATTATCTTCTTCTGCTGCAGACGATGAAAATGCAAAAAGAGAGCGCACATTTTTTAATTGCATTAAATAATTTGCAAGCAACTGATCAAAGAGCAGCAGAAAGCCTTGTAATTGCAATGCTTTTGCTTTGCGTTCATCAGTTTCATTATTGCTTAAATCACCTACTCCAATGCCATATACATGCGGAAACTCGTTTTGAATAGAATAATAATCTGCAAGCTCGCTGCGATAAGTTCCTTTTGGAATTTCTGCATCAAGATTTAATGATGGCTGCGTATATAAAATTTTTCCATTGGATGTATAATTCAAAAATGATTCATACTTTTTCTGATCAACCTTTACAGCCATTCCATATTTAAAAAATGAAAAAGATGAACAGAGCGGATCAAATTCCGGAATATTATTTTCAGGAAGAATTAATTTCCACACTGAAGTTTGCCATGTATTTTCATCACACACTTTCCATGCAAGCCGCCTTACATTTTTTACACCTTTTACATTAAGCAATACATGATAAACATCAGAAAAATAGATTTCGCGGCGCAGCTTAATTTGTTCAAATTCCTCTGTGTCAACAAAGCCGTGACTTTCTTTTATATCATAGGGCCGACCTGCAAAAATTTCTTCAATCAATTTTCCTTTTTCAAGCAATTGCGGCAACGTATAAAACTTTGGCGCCGGCGAAAAAAAGCCTTGGAGTGCTTCTATCATTTGTAAATAAGCTTCTTCGCCATTAGCATCAGCCTCTAACTCAATATCTGCACATAAACCAATTTGCGTTTTGCATAAAACCTTTATATCTATAAAATCTTCGCACAGATTGCGGTGCTGCATTAATGTGCATTTTATTTTTTCAATCAGATTATTATATTCATCTTTTTGATTGCGATCGGTTAATTCAAAATCTTTCTCAAGCTGCACATATACATGATACAATCCATTTAAATTACATGCACAAATTTCTTCTTCAGCATTTCGGTTATCAGTATTAAAATTATTATCCCTGCCGGGAACCTGTTCAGAAGGCACTGAACAAAAATCTGCTGATGTATCTTTATCAATTTCAAGCCAGGCATTTTTTACGCCTTCAATATCTATCAGTAATTTTCTGTAATCGGTTATCGTTAGTGGATTGTTTGAAAGAATTTGCGCAGGAGTAAAAAAATTATTGTCGGCAGATTTATCGTCGGGGCTGCGTGCAAATAAATCTGCAGCGGGCAAACTGGTGCGATAACCTAAATCGAGTACTGCATAAACAAGCACTTCTAAAATAGTAATGCCTGGGTCGTGTACATTATGGTCTGTCCATATTTTTCCTGAAAGATTTCCTAAATAGGCAATGGCATCACTTCTCAGTTTATTAAAATCGAGATATTCAGGAAAGCCTGATTGTGTTGAGCTAATAGTTTTATTTGCACTGTCGTCTGCCATATTTATTTGTCTATCCGAATAATTTTGTCTTCACAATAATCTGCAACCGGAATTAATTCAGTTTTACAACAATCAATTTTTTCATTACCATCATAGCACTCCTGCCATTCTGCGCAATTTGATGACTCGATACATACTTCAATTTCACCAGCAATTAAAATAGAACGCGGTGTATCAGGACATAATGCAGAAATATCTGCAGGGGCTTCCGTTTTCTTTCCCATTCTAAAGTCATTAATGAAATCCACATAATCTCTTGTTTCTAAAAAGCGGATAATATCTGAGCGATAAATACATTGCCCGAATGTTAGTTTATCGTATTCACCAATTGCCCAGGGCGCGAGAAATTCTTTTAAATCCTGCTTTAATTTTTCACGATAATAATTTTCATCTTTATCCGGCATTAATTTTATGCGCAGACAAAAATTTATTTTTTCATAACGCGGATTCATTGCACGAAAACGCACAAAGGGTGAAGTGCGGCTGCGTATATATGCTTCAATTTTTTCAATAATGCTTACAGGAACTTTTGGCTCGAATGAATTGCCTGCTTTCAGTTTATTTAAATCAGGAATTATGGCAAGAATTATATAGCCGGGCGCATAGGGAAAATCATTTGTGTATATATGCGCATCAAGTGCAAAACTGTGATTGATGCATTTGGCTTTAAACAATTGCGGAAATGCTTCAAGCGCCAATCTTTCATAATCAAATTTTTGAATGGCTCTTCCTTTATGGCGCAGCAGCTCACTTACACGCACATAAAATTGTCCTTCCATTTCAGGAATGCGTCCATCGAATGAATTGTAAGGCTGCTGCACAGTTTTTACATTCGCATCCGCTACATTTAATTTTGAAATGCTTTGTGCAGCCAATGATTGTGATAAACGAAGCTTATCATTTGCTGCATCATTTGTAAATGTTACAAGCATTGCCTGCGGATGAATGCCTGTTGTTTCACTTACTGCTTTGCTGTTTTGCGCAATGGTTGCTTTTATCCAGTATAAATCTTTTGGCATAATGGTATTATCATTCGCCATATTTGCAGGCATCGCAAATTTTATAATGCCTGAAGTGGTAAGATTTTCCGTGGCATCATCCAGCACTTCAAAACCTGTTCGCAAAGGTTTCCAAATATTACTGTCAAGATAATGCCAATGCACTGTTTCTTTTTCTGATTCTGAATCAGATGTTGCTTCAGCCAACTGAAAAAGTATGTTCAGATTATTGCCCGGCACTAATTGTTGTAATCCCAAAAACAATGTTCCTTCATCGCAAAACGTTGGAAAAAGTGTGGGCCGTAATTCTATTTCTTCGTGCTTGTAAGTTCCATCGTAAGGATAAAGATGAATGAGGTCAATGTCTCCGAGTGTGGCGGTGGCAGTGTAATCAAGTGATATTGATTTAAGCGTTGGTGTATATGGTTCATGCGGCAAACCCTGCTTTAAATCATTATTTACTTTTAATAAAACCGCTATCAAATCAATAATTGCTTTCAGCTCATTTGATAATCGCAGCAATCCAACGCCTGCAAGATTATCGTAATCTAAAACCACAACAGGATCATCGTTAATAAGATGATCAATTGAGCCAATATCAGTGTTTATATTTCCGCTTCTTGTTTGTATGTCGGTTATAAGATTATTGA
>JAICKT010000173.1 GCA_025927795.1 Parafilimonas sp.
AAGCTCACATATCAATCTAAATTATCTTTTACAACGCCTGTTGGCAAGCCTGAAACTATTGGTGCAGACAGATTAGCGTTAATTGCTGCAGCAGTTTATTTTTATCCGGATAAACATAATTTAATTATTGGTCTTGGCTCATGCATTACATACAATTTTGTAGATAAGTTTCATACATTTTTAGGCGGCAGTATTTCACCTGGCTTAGAAATGCGTTTTAAAGCCATGCATGAGTTCACTGCAAAGCTTCCATTAATAAAAGCAGATTCAAATTTTCCGCTTGTTGGTTACGATACAAAAACAAATTTATTAAGCGGCGCTATTTTAGGCATGAGCAAAGAGATTGATGGAACGATAGAAGAATATGCTTTGCGATACAGCAACTTTAACGTGCATTTAACCGGTGGAGATATGGGCTTTTTTGTGCCTCATCTCAAAAACAAGATATTTGCAAGCCCTCATTTAATTTATAAAGGACTTTATGCTATTAGTGAAGCCAACAGCTAATTATTTTTTTCTTTGTCTTGTTTTTTTGATTTCATTTATTGATGTTTATTCACAGGAAAATTCTCCTTTTTCACGATATGGTTTAGGTGATTTATATCCGCAACAAAATATTTCTACGCGTGGTATGGGTGGCTTGTCAGCAGCCGTTACAGATCCGCAATCAATCAACACATTAAATCCTGCAACATATGGTTATCTTAACCTTGTTACATATGATCTTGGTTTAAGTATTGATGCACGCACACTGCACAGCGCAAATCCGGTTAATAAATATAGCTCAACTAATTTTTTACCCTCTTATATTCAATTAGGACTTCCTTTAAATAGAAAAGGCGCAACATTAGTGTTTGGTTTAAGACCATATACGCGTATTAATTATGGTGTGGAGACAAGCAGTAAAATTATTTATGATAGTCTTCATATTTCAGATAGCCTGCATACTTTGTATGAAGGTAATGGGGGTTTAAACCAGGCATTTATTGGTTTAGCGAAACGATGGGGGCGTGATACTTCAAAAACTAATTTCAGCATCGGTGTAAATGGTGGTTATGAATGGGGAAGTAAATATACCAGCACAAGAATAAATTTTCCTGCTGATAGTAGCTTTCAAACCTGGTATAGCTCAAACTCTACAGATACAACACACTATGGCGGTTTGTTTTTAAATCCGGGACTATTGGCACATTTTCGATTGAGTAAAAAAACAAATCTATTAACAAAGAATGTTGAGACTTACGATTTGAATCTCGGTGCTTCCGGCACGCTGGAGCAAGACCTGGATGCAACAAGAACCATTACAAGAGAAACTTTTCAATATTCAAGTGATGGATCATTAATAACTATTGACAGTGTTTCAAAAATTGCGGGTATAAAAGGAAGAATTAACGTGCCCCTTACTTACACTGCGGGTTTTGTTTTGAATAAAAATATCGGCAATATATTTTTTCAGGTAAACAAATGGAGCATTGGTGCAGATTATACTTCAACAAAATGGACAGCTTATCGTTATTATGGCTCACCTGATCAATTAAATAATAGCTGGTTTTTACATGCCGGTGCATCATTTTCACCAGATCCATTATCAGGCAAAGGAATGTTTTCAACAGGCACTTACCGTATTGGTTATTATACAGGAAAAGATTATATAAATGCTGATGGAAATGGTTATAAAGTAACTGCATATACGTTTGGCTATTCTTTTAATTTAAGAAAATTCAGAAGCTACGACAGGCAATTCACTAAAATAAATACAGCACTCGAATTTGGGAAAAGAGGTACAGGTGTTAATAATGTTACTGAAAACTTTTTTAAATTTTCAGTTGGTTTATCTTTAAGTGATGTTTGGTTTATTAAGCGTAAGTATGATTAATCTTAAAAGAAATATTTTTTGTTTGAAAGCAGCCATTATAACCGGCTGCTTTTTTGTGTTTGGTTGTTCAAATAATTACCAGGAAGTTCAGGACCTCGCCAAAAAGAAAATGCCTGTTGATAAAGCAACGCAGGTAGAAAGTTATTTAAGCCAGGATGGAATTGTAAAAGCAAAACTTACTGCTCCTGTAATGATAGCAACAACAGTAAGTGATACACCAACAACTGAATTTCCTAAATCGTTGCATGTTGATTTTTATGATAGCACACAAAAAATTCAAAGTAAACTGTTTGCAAAATATGGCTTGTATTATAATAATAAGCAATTGGTTTTTTTGCGGGATAGCGTGATAATATTTAATGTAACAGGCGACACACTTCGATGTGAGCAATTGTGGTGGGATCAGGACAAAGAATTAATTTATACTGATGTGCCGGTACATATTCGTAAGCCTGATGAAAGTATTGATGGCACAGGGCTTACTGCGGATCAAAATTTCAGCCATTGGACAATTAAAAATGCAAAGGGACCAATTAATGTACCTGACAGTACATTACCTTCAGATTAATTCCATGCTCTCATTTTCATAAATAAAAAAGGCAGGCAATACTGCCTGCCTTACATCGGTTACTTATTTTTATTGCTGCATTTCTTTTTGACGTTCTTTATCGTAAGCCATAATAATTTGTTTTACCAATTTGTGGCGTACAACATCTTCTTCATTCAATTCAATTTGAACAATGCCATTAATATTTTTTAAAATACGCATTGCTTTTTCCAATCCGCTGCGCTGATTTTTTGGAAGGTCAACCTGTGTAGGGTCGCCTGTAATTATTGCTTTAGCATTTGGACCAATGCGTGTTAAAAACATTTTTAACTGCAAGTCATTTGCATTTTGCGCTTCATCAAGAATAATAAATGCATTATCAAGTGTACGACCACGCATATAAGCAAGCGGAGCAATTTCAATTGTTCTTGTACTCATATAATATCCAAGCTTATCAGCCGGAATCATGTCATCCAATGCATCGTATAAAGGACGTAAATACGGATCAATCTTTTCTTTAAGATCGCCTGGTAAAAAGCCAAGATTTTCGCCTGCTTCCACCGCAGGGCGTGTTAATATTATTTTTTTAACGAGTTTATTTTTTAATGCACGCACAGCAAGCGCAACTGCAGTATATGTTTTACCGGTTCCCGCAGGCCCAACAGCAAATACAATATCACTTGTATCTGCTGCCTGTACCATTCTTTTTTGATTGATTGTTCTTGCGCGAACAGTTTTACCATTGGGTCCAAATACAAGAATATCGTTGGGGTTTTTATCAACGAAATTATCAATCGTTTCTGCATCATCACCACCAAGAATCTGCTCAAAATAATTCTCACTCATATCACCATTACGTTCCATGTACTGGATTATAAGATCAATTTTTTCTTTTGCTGATTCAACCTGCTCAGGTGCACCACTCAATTTTATTTGCGTACCTCTTGAAAGGATTTTTAACAGCGGAAATTTTTTGCGGAGAATATCAAGCTTTCTGTTATTGACACCAAAAAATTCTATCGGATTTAAAGTGTCGAGGTTAATGATTGTTTCTGTCAATGGTTTTTCGGTTTTCTGTAAATAATCTTATTGTTCTACTCTTTTATGTGTGTGTTAGCCACCTTGTATCAAATATATTTATTGAAGATAGTTCAGTCAAGGTTTGTTTTACACATTATGTGAATTGCATGTATTAAAATTAATTCAAAAAAAGAAAACATTTTCCTAAAATAAAACTGAATTATACCAGCGAAGCTTCATTTGGGATAAACAAAAACCTTTTTTAATAAATACATTGATTTGAAAATTACTACGTTTACTAACCAAATCATACTTTTTAATTTTTAGAATAAAAACGGTGCAGATTTTGATTTAAAAGAGATGACAGCCTGGTATAAAGTTTATGAAACTCACGCACAAATACTAAGTAATTAATGCAGCGTAAGTTTTATTTTATAATATGAGTATTGAATAAACTTTTTATTTAATCAGGCGTATATAATCTAAGTAAATTATTTATTAAAGTTTTTATGGAACTCAGAAATCTTCCATTCGTCGTTACAATTTCAACTGCGGTAGCCACCATTTTTTATACGAAGAAACGTATAAAAAGAACCAAACTAAAAGCTATTCATGCTAAACATCAGCAACCAAAAAGCTAATAATTAAGAGAAGCTGATACATTCTTTTAATTCTTTTTCTGAATAGGCAAGGTTATATTGTTTTAATACATCGGCAGGAACACCATTCCATTGGTTGGGTGTGTTGCCTACATAACCTATATCGTTCCATCCAATTTGTGTTGAATAAAAACCAGTAGCAGTAAGATTGCGCATCAGGTTAAAAAAAGAAACACCAAATGCCATCTCCGGTTTTGCTTTTTCAGGATAAGCTATTTGATCAACTACTTCAATTTGTTGTTGTGCAGAACAATCTTTAAAAGCTTTTTGATAAGTATTTAAACAATGCACATCAAGCCATCTTAACCCACCGCGCAAAGGCGTTTGAAAATCGGTATCATCTTTTACAATAAATTCAATAAAGTCTGCAACTTTTGCATCACTGGCGCTGCCGCTTACTTCATCTTTAGGAATAATAATATCTGCAAGTATTGTAATGGTTGCAAATTCATTTGGTGTAAAAAACTTTGGTTCATTTTTAAGTTCATCTTCATGCGCCTTTTCTTCCGGCATGCGATCAATTGTACTTGCACTTTCAGTAGTTGCCGTTGTTGTATTGGTTTCTTTATTTCCTGTTTTGCAGGCATCCACTAAAACTCCTGCACTTACTGCAGTTACACCGAGTGTTTTTAAATATTTACGTCTGTCCATTTTAAAAAATTAAATATTGTTATGCTGAAGGCAAATTTTGTTTTTTCATTTGATCAATAATATACTCACTTGTTCTCCATGATAAAGCGAGAATAGTATGCGTAATGTTTTTATCACCTTGTGAAACAAACGGTCCGCCATCAACACAGAAAACATTTTTTGCATCATGTGCCTGGCACCATTCGTTTAATGCAGATTTTTTTGGATCACTTCCCATTCTAACAGTTCCCGCTTCGTGAATTATATTACCGGGTGCATGCAAACCATAATCATTTTCAGGTCCATCATCGCCATAAGTTATCACAGCACCCATGGTGGTAAGAATTTCTTTAAACGTTTCCTTCATGTGCTTTGCCTGCTTTATTTCATAATCAGTATATTTTGTATTGAAGCGAAGCACAGGAATGCCGTACTTATCAACTGTATTTGGATCAATTTCGCACAAATTACTTTCAAACGCAACCGCTTCACCGCGACCAGCCATACCAACAGAAGCGCCATAAAAGAAACGATAATCTTCTTTTAATGATTTTCCATAACCACCTGCTTCCTTCTTTTTTCTTGTGGCTACCGGCTGGCCATTAATGTTTTGAATATTCCAGCCAAAACCATACGCCGGCTGATCCATGCCGCCGCCATATTCAATATGATAACCACGAGGGAAATCAAGTTTTTTATTATCTAACCACCATGGCGTGTACACATGCATGCCACCAACACCATCCTCATTATAACGTTTACGCCCAAACAAATTTGGAAGATAGCCACCCATATCTGCGCCCGTTGAATCATGCAAATATTTTCCAACAACATTGCTTGAATTAGCTAAGCCATTTTGATGAGCAGAAGATTTGGAATTCAGCAACAGCCTTGCACTTTCGCAGGCACTTGCACCAAGAATCACTGTCTTTCCTTCAACAACATATTCCTGCATGTCTTCTTTATCAACATAAGAAACACCTGTTGCCAAACCTTCTTTATTCGTCATCACTTCACGCGCCATGCAGTTGGTGAGCAAATCAACATTGCCTGTTTTTAATGCAGGAATAACCAACACAGATGATGAAGAAAAATCAGCATACACTTTACAACTTCTTCCGCATTGTGCGCAAAAAAAACAAGAGCCGCGATCATCATTTATTTTTTTTGTAAGAATAGATAAGCGAGATGGTATAACAGGAATATTTATTGAATCTCCTGCTTTCTTAATTATCAATTCATGCAAACGCGGTTTAGGTGGTGGTATAAAAATTCCATCCGGATCGTTGGGCAAACCTTCGTTTGTTCCAAACACGCCAATCAGTGTTTCAACTTTATCGTAGTAAGGTTTTATATCATCATAACTTATCGGCCAGTTATCACCCAAGCCATCAATATCTTTTTTCTTAAAATCTTTCGGTCCGAAACGCAGCGTAATTCTTCCCCAGTGATTTGTTCTTCCGCCCAGCATTCTTGCGCGCCACCATTCCCATTTATCATTGGTGGCATGTGTGTATGGTTCACCATCAATTTGCCAACCCCAGTAACAACCATCAAAATCTCCAAACGGTCGAAACTTTGTGCTTCTACCTCTGCGCGGAGAAGCCCATGGTGGTTGTAACTGATTAGAATTTTTTGCAGGGTCGTACATTGGTCCTGCTTCAATTAAACAAACTTTTAAACCGGCTTTTGCCAATACATAAGTTGCCATGCCGCCACCGGCGCCGGAACCGATAATTACTGCATCATACTTTTTTGGATTTTTTTTAATCTGTAATGTTCCCATTTGCTTGCTTAGTAATTTACGTTAGAGAAGTTAGAGGAGCTAAAGTAAGAATAACTGATTTAAACAAAATGGTTTTTTTATTTTCGTTTTGAATGAAAGAGGAAAATATTATAGCGATTGATTTAGGAACCACGCATTGCAAAGCAGTCATCATAAATACAAACGGAAAAGTTTTAAAAACATTCCAGCTTGCAACAAAACCTATGCAACCTAAGCCCGGATGGAATGAACAGAATGCGGATGAAATTTTTAACGCCGTTATAAAACTGCTGCAACAATCATTTTCTTTTTGTAAGGAAAAAGATATTGCCTGCGTTTCGTTTAGTGCTGCCATGCATAGTTTATTAGCAGTAGATAAAAACGGCAAGCCTTTAATGAATATGCTTACGTGGGCTGATTTACGCAGCGCGCAATATGCCCGTGAATTGGAATTAAAACCTGTTGCAAAAAAAATTTATAAAACAACAGGCGTTCCTATTCATGCTATGTCGCCATTATGTAAGTTGATTTGGATGAAGCATGAATCAAAAAAAATCTTTGACAAAGCATTTAAGTTTATTTCAATTAAAGAATATATTTTTTTAAAGCTGTTTGGAAAATACATTGTTGATTGCTCCATTGCTGCAGCTACAGGTTTGTTCGATGAAAAAAATGTTTGCTGGTATGATGAAGCGTTGAATATTGCAGGCATAGCAAAAGAAAAACTTTCTGAACTTGTGAGCATCGAACATTGCGAAACAGAATTGTTACCTGCAATAAAAACTAAACTTAAAACAAAAAATAAAATTCTTTTTGTATTAGGTGCCAGTGATGGTGCACTTGCTAATCTTGGCAGCGGATTATTCAATGCAAAAAATATGGCTGTAACTGTTGGCACCAGCGGCGCAGCACGTGTAACAACCAACAAATATGTAACCGATAAACAACAGCGATTATTCTGTTATTACATAGAAAGGGAAATGTATATTCTTGGTGGTGCTGTAAATAATGGCGGTGTTGCTTTGCAATGGCTGATTGAAAAAATTCTTCAACGAAATTTTAAAGATGAAAAAGTTTTCAGAAAGATTTTTAAGGAAGCATCACATATCAAAGCCGGCGCAGAAGGTTTAATTTTTTTGCCTTATTTAAATGGAGAGCGTTCTCCGATGTGGGATGAAAATGCACGCGGCGCACTTATTGGTCTTACGTCTTCGCACAAACAAACACATATTATTAAAGCGGTTTTAGAAGGAATTTGTTTTGCGTTATTAGATGTTATTAATGCGGTTGAAGAAACCAGCGGTTCTATAGAAAAAATTTATTTAAGCGGCGGAATTATTAAATCGCCGGAATGGGTGCAAATGTTTGCAAACATCACCGGAAAAAATATTGTTATTAATGATGCGGCAGATGCATCTGCGTTAGGCGCTGCATTTGTTGGAATGAAAGCAGTTGGTTTAATACATGATTTTACAAAATCAAATTTGTTCTTAAAAGAAATAGAGCAGTTTAAACCGGACAAAAAACAAAATGCCGTTTATAAAAAATATTTCAGCATTTATAACGAGCTTTATGATAAACTGAAAGATACTTTTGAAAAAATCAACGCAATAAAAATGTAAACAGAAGAGTATAACGCATCTTGTAAACATGCGCTAAGCTTAACCTTTTGAATCCCGAAATATTTTTAATCCTACCGCTTACTAATTTTAAAAATATTCATAACGAATAAAGTTTAAGCTATGAAATATTTTAAAAAGATACCAGCATCATTATTTTTATCATTATTCTTAATGATATCATGCAAAGAGAAAAAAAATGTTCCTTCAAAAGAAGTAATTGACCAGTTAAGTTTAAAAAGAGGAAATGTTATTTCATGCGGAGTAAGCGATCAGCAATTCGGTTCGGTTGAATTTGAAATGACCTGTGATGAAAAGGCAAAAAAAGATTTTAATCTTGCCGTTGAGCTGTTGCATTCTTTTGAATATGATGAATCTGAAAAAGTTTTTGCAAAAATTATTGATGAAACACCCGGTTGCGCTATGGCGTACTGGGGTGTCGCAATGTGTAATTTTCATCCTTTGTGGAATCCTCCAACAGAAGCAGAGTTGCAAAAAGGAAGCAAAGCCATTGAAATTGCAAAATCAATCACCGCAAAATCAAAAAGAGAAGCTGCTTATATTAATGCCATCGGTTTATTTTATAAAGACTGGAATAAGATAGATCATCATACACGTTGTGTAAGTTTTGAAAACGCAATGGAGCAATTACATACTTCATATCCTGATGATAAAGAAGCAACTATTTTTTATGCTTTGTCGTTAGATGCAGCCGCAATTCCAACTGATAAAACTTATGCTAATCAAAAAAAAGCAGGTGCAATATTAAATGCGTTGTATGTTGTCGAACCAAATCATCCAGGAATCATTCACTATATTATTCATACATATGATTATCCTGAACTGGCTGTTCTTGCTTTGCCGGCAGCAAAAAGATATGCTGAAGTTGCTCCTTCTTCTGCGCATGCATTGCACATGCCATCGCATATTTTTACAAGGCTTGGTCTTTGGGATGAATGTATCAATTCCAATCTTAAATCTATTGACGCGGCAAAATGCTATGCTGAATCAGCAGATATAA
>JAICKT010000661.1 GCA_025927795.1 Parafilimonas sp.
ATATCTTTTAAATAACCAAGTTTTACAAGTTGTGTTGCAATTAAAGTTTGATCATGAATTAGTGTGGCAAGTAACGGATTGAATACTAACCAACTTAACACGCTACCTGCAACCAACGTGCCTGCAATGCGTGGACCGATAATATAACCAACGCCTAAATATTCCGGTGTAATTTCTCCGCTGATTTGTGCAGCAGGAAAATATTTGTTTGTAAGTTTTGTTGTGTATGACGGAACTTCTGAAATGATATGCAATACTTTTTGCAGGAATGCATATAACATAGCAATTCCTAATCCAACGAAAGCAGTCTTTGCAATATCGCCGCCCTTCTCTCCTGCTTTTAAAACAGATGCACATGCAGTGCCTTCAGGATATGGTAATACAGCATGTTCTTTTACAATGAGTGAACGACGTAAAGGAATCATCATTAATGTTCCTAATAATCCACCAAAAATTGCAAGAATTAAAATAGTGATATAATTGAAAAAATCAGCACCCACACTTTTTCCATTCACCATAGATAGAAACAAAAAACCAGGCAATGTAAATGCAACACCACTGGCAATGCTTTCGCTAGCAGAACCCGTTGTTTGAATAATATTATTTTCAAGGATGGTTGTCTTTAATAATTTTCTTCCGATTGTAATTGCAATTACTGCAATGGGAATAGATGCACTAACAGTTAAGCCTGCTTTTAATGCGAGATACACATTTGCTGCACCAAACAGGCAACCCATAATACAACCTGTTATAATTGCTTTGAGTGTAAATTCTTTTACATGTTTTTCAGGCGCAATAAATGGTTTAAATGCTGTTGGTTCTGGCATTAATTTAATTTAAGTTTAAAAGCAAAAAGCGATGGAGTTACATCGCTTTAATAACGAACAGAAAATTATTTTAATCATCACTTGCTGCCGCTTCCACCACTACTTTATTTAATTTTTTAGTTAAAGGCAATAATAAAAAGCAGGCAATAATTGCAGCAACAGCGCTAATCGCAAAGAATATTGCCTTGTTATCAAACTTATCCCAGAAGCCCGCAAGAATACCTGAAATTTTTCCGCCGAGAGATGTAGTGATAAACCAGCCGCCCATCATTAATGAAGTAAATCTTCGTGGCGCTACTTTTGATGTAAGTGATAATCCTACCGGGCTTACAAATAATTCACTTATCGTGAAAACGCCATAGCTTGTAAATATCCACCAGCTTGAAACCTTGTCTATATAAATGTTGGTTGATAAACATGCAATCACCATCACAACGGATGATAATCCTGCAATCAATGTGCCCCATGCAAATTTGCTGGGCGTTGAAAGTTCTTTGCCTCTTGCTTTCATCCAACCAAAAAATGCGACGACAATCGGCGTTAGAACAATTATCCAAAATGGATTGATGGATTGATATATTTCTGTTGATATCAATTTTAAATCTTGACCTTCCTGCGGGTATTTATCTTTTGGTAAGTTTTGAAAATACAAATCTGTTCCTGTCTTTGTCATAACCCTTCCTTTATCATCTGCAACTGCGCGAAACTGGCTGTCAACAACAGGAATTTGTGTTGGCTTTGTATTTA
>JAICKT010000256.1 GCA_025927795.1 Parafilimonas sp.
AGACACACAAAAAATTTTTAACGTTTGCTCACACAGTTTAATTATTGTGCCTTGCTTTGAAAATGGTTATAATAAATTTGCTGTATGAAGAACACGCCGTTCACACAAAAACATATTGCACTTGGAGCAAAAATGGCTGCATTTGCAGGATACAATATGCCGATAAGTTATACAGGAATCAATGATGAACATGCTGCTGTGCGCAATAATGCCGGCGTGTTTGATGTAAGCCACATGGGTGAATTTATTTTGAAAGGTGAAAATGCACTTGATTTAATTCAGCGTGTTACAACAAACGATGGATCTAAACTTAGCAACGGCAAAGCGCAATACAGTTCGCTTACAAATAATATCGGCGGAATTGTAGATGATTTAATTGTGTATTGTATTGAAGAAAATAAAGTATACATGCTCGTTGTAAATGCAAGCAATATTGAAAAGGACTGGAACTGGATTGCATCACATAATTCCCCCCTACAGGGGGGGCAAGGGGGGGCTGTTGAAATGCACAACATCAGCGATAAAACATGTTTGCTTGCTATTCAGGGTCCGAACGCAACAAAAATTTTGCAGCCGCTTACAGACAATGATATTCTCAACTTAAAATATTACACATTTATTAAAGGGAAATTTGCCGGTGTTGATAATGTGCTTATCAGCGCAACAGGTTATACCGGTGCAGGTGGAGTAGAAATTTATTTTGAAGATAAAGATGATAACGCCAATAAAATTTGGGATGCCATTTTTAATGCGGGAAAAGATGCGGGCATAAAACCAATTGGTCTTGGCGCGAGAGATACGCTGCGTTTGGAAATGGGTTATTGCTTATATGGAAACGATATTGATGATACAACTTCTCCACTTGAAGCCGGATTAGGCTGGATAACTAAGCTGAATAAAAATTCATTTTTCACTGCAAAGGAAATTTTAGAAAAACAAAAAAAGGAAGGTATAAAAAGAAAGCTGGTTGGTTTTGAAATAATTGATCGTGGCATTCCACGGCATGATTATTTAATTAAAGATGCAGAGGGAAATATTATTGGAAAAGTTACCAGTGGCACGCAATCACCATCATTAAATAAAGCCATTGGAATGGGTTATGTTGATATGAAACATGCACATTTAGATACTGAAATTTTTATTGACATTCGTAATAATCCTGTTAAAGCAAAAATTGTAAAGATGCCGTTTAGTTAACTTCAAACGCAGACTTAAAACTTATAACTCAAATTCACCCGCGCCCATTCTCACAACTTCATATTCGTCTTTTGTACAATCAATAATAGTTGATGGAATAGTTCCGCCAATGCCACCATCAATTACAATGTCAACAAGGTTTTTAAAATTTTCGTGAATTATTTCGGGGTCTGTATATTCTTCAACCATTTCACCAGGCAATGATGCAGATAAAATTGGATGCTCTAATTGTTTTATAATTTCTCTTGCAATATTGTTATCAGGAATGCGCAAGCCGATTGTATTTTTTTTACTCTGTAAAATTTTTGGTACTTCTTTACTCGCCGGTAAAATAAAAGTGTAAGGTCCGGGCAAATATTCTTTTAATAAACGGTAAAGCGGTGTTGAAATACTTTTTGTGTATTTGCTTAGATCACTCAAGTCATAACAAATAAAACTTAACTGCGCTTTTTGTGGCAACACATTTTTTATTCTTGAAATTTTTTCTATTGCATGATGCTGGAAAATGTCGCAGCCCAAACCGTAAATGGTATCGGTTGGATAAATGATTACGCCGCCATTTTTTAAACACTCAACAATTGTGTTTATGTGGCGTTTATTTGGATTTTCTGTATTGATGTGTAAAAGCATAATTTTTTTATTCAAACAAAAACACAACCATAAATAGCAAAATTGATGTTTATTTTTACGAATGCCTTTAGAAAAAGCCAAACGCATTATTCCTGCAAAAGAACAAGTTTATTTAGAAGGTCCTAAAAGCCGTGGTTATGAACTTTCATTTGCCATAAAGGTTTTTTTCCAGTTTATAAAAGGATTTCGTAACCTGCATTTTGTTGGACCATGTATTACAGTGTTTGGTTCCGCAAGATTTAAAGAAGGTAGCAGATACTACGAAAATGCAAGAGAGTTTGGTAAACGCATTGCTGATATTGGGTTTACAACAATGACTGGTGGTGGTCCCGGAATTATGGAAGCAGCCAATCGCGGTGCTTATGAAAATGGTGGTATGAGTGTTGGCTGTAATATCAAATTACCGTTTGAGCAAAAAGCAAATAACTTTGTACATAAGACTATAACGTTTGATTATTTTTTTATTAGAAAAACATTGTTGATAAAATATTCTTATGCGTTTATTTGTATGCCTGGTGGTTTTGGTACTATGGATGAATTTTTTGAAACACTTACGCTTATTCAAACACAAACCATCACACAATTTCCTATAATATTATTTGGCAAAGAATTTTATAAAGACCTTGAAGAATTAATGGGCGATATGGTGAAAGCAAAAACTATTAATCCTGAAGATCTGCAATTGGTTTTAATAACCGACAGCGTTGATGAGGCAATGGACCATATCCGCAAATACATAACTACTAATTATAAAATAAGACCACGCAAAAGATTGTGGTGGCTGATTGAAAAAAGATAAAACCGCTTCACCAATTTCATTAACATCTTTTTTAAAAAAACGTTTTCATTTAATGTCCAATCAATGTTCACTCAAGCATTATTCTTGTATAAAACATTTATTTACTAAAAAAGAATGAAATGAAACAAAGAATTAATGCGTTTGAAAAAAGTGCCGGTGCACTAAAAGCGATGTACGGCTTAGGCGGCTACCTTGCAAAATCAACAATTGAAAGACCTTTGCAAAATTTAATTTTCTACCGTGTTTCTCAAATAAATGGTTGTGCATATTGCCTTGATATGCATTCAAAAGATTTACTCGCAGAGGGCGAAAATGCCCAGCGTTTACTGGTATTGGATGCATGGCGCGAAACACCGTTTTTTTCAGACCGCGAACAAGCTGCGTTAGCATGGGCTGAAGCAGTTACAAAACTTACCAATAATGATGTTTCTGATGAAGTGTATGAAACAGCAAGACAACAATTTTCTGAACAGGAATTGATTGACCTTACCATGGCAGTTATTACCATAAATTGTTATAACCGCATTAACGTTGCGTTCCGCGTACAAGGCGGCTCATATAAAGTTGGCCAGTTCACTGCAGAAAAGCTTGTCAATCACAATTAAAAAAATTTCACATGAAAGAATTTGCATTATTGTTTCGCGCTCCGGGTGTAAATAACAACAATGTGTCATCCGGGGAAATGAAAGCGATAGAAAAAAAGTGGATGGATTGGGCCGGTGGCATTGCAGCACAGGGAAAATTAGTAAGCAACGGGCAGCGGCTTTCGCAGGAAGGCAAGGTGCTGAAACCTGGCGGTGTTATTACTGATGGCCCGTTTGTTGAAATAAGAGAACGTCTTGGCGGCTTTATGATAATTCGCGCTAACGACATTGATGAGGCTACAACTTTAGCACATGGTTGTCCTGCCCTTGAATACGGAGGCAATGTAGAAATAAGACCGCTTTACGGAAATTAATGAAAGCAAAGCTGCTTGCACAAAGCAGCTTTGCTTTTTTTTGTGAATATGAAAAATGAGCAGGAAGATTTAAAGTATTTATTTCAACAGGAGTTTGCAAAAATGGTTGCTGTTATCAGCCGCATGTATGGATTGCGGCATATTGAAACAGCAGAAGATATTGTAAGCGAAACTTTTTTGCTGGCAACCGAAACATGGAAAGAAAAAGGCATTCCTCCAAATCCGACGGCGTGGTTGTATGTAGTAGCCAAACAAAAAACACTGCAAAATTTCAGGCGCAGTAAAATCTTCGAAGAAAAAATAATTCCGCAAATAAAATCAACACAGGAAAAAGAAGAGGAAGCAGATTTGGATTTTTCTCAGCAACATATTAAAGACAGCCAGTTGCAAATGATGTTTGCTGTTTGCAATCCTGCCATCGCCAGTGAAGCGCAGATTGGGCTTGCATTGCGCATTCTTTGCGGATTTGGTATTGATGAAATTGCAGAAGCATTTTTATCAAACAAAGAAACCATCAACAAAAGATTATTTCGTGCAAAAGAAAAATTACGCAGTGAAAATATCAAAATGGAAATGCCTGCAGAAAATGAAATTGCTCATCGCCTCGATAATGTTTTGCATATAATTTATTTGTTGTTTAACGAGGGGTATTATTCGCAAACACAAAACCAGATACTCAGAAAAGAATTGTGTATTGAAGCGATGCGTCTTGCAATTATGCTTACTGAATATGACAAAACCAATTTACCAAAAACAAATGCATTGATTGCACTAATGTGTTTTCATGCGTCGAGATTTGCGGCGCGGGAAAACAAAGATGCATTGGTTTTATATGAAGAGCAGGATGAAAATTTATGGGATAAAAATTTGATTGAGCAGGGAATGCATTATTTGAGTTTATCTGCGCAGGGAATTGAAATGAGCTCTTATCATTTAGAAGCGCGGATTGCTTACTGGCATTGTATTAAAGAAGACACAAAAGAAAAATGGAATGAGATTTTGAGTTTGTATAACCAGCTTTTAATGATTAATTATTCTCCGTCGGTTGCGCTGAACAGAACGTATGCTTTGTATAAAGCAAATGGACAAGAAGAAGCTTTACGTGAAGCAAAAAAATTAAAGCTCGAAGGCAATCATTTTTATTTTTTGTTGCTGGGAGAACTGTATGAAAACATTGATAACGAAAAGGCAAAACTTAATTTAGAAAAAGCATTCGCATTGGCTAAAACACAAACAGAAAAACAATCAATTCAAAATAGGATAGATAAACTTTAGCGTGTTGGGCTATTAAGTTGTTTTAGTATGTTTAACCTGTTTGAGCCGTCATTTCGACGAAGGAGAAATCCCTCGAATATAAAACAGCTTTAAATTTTTGAGATGTCTCGTTCCTCGACATGACGTTCGCAGAGTTAGGTTTTATGCAATCAACTCTAAGTTTAGAAACGTAACTCTCTAATTTAATAACACAACACATTATGCTTTTTTTTTTTTGATGAGAAAATTTTTAAAACAAACTAAAAACCCAATCAACAAGCAGAATAATTAAAAACCCGCCAACGATAATAATACCGATAACATAAGGAATATATTTTCTTTTTTCATCTTCTGTCATTACAAAAATGTATTTGCTTAAAAAAATTCAACACTCCATTTACGTGTCCATGTTTTGCCTGCTGCTAATTCGTTAATGCCTTCTTTATTTTTAAGATTATTATCATGATGGATATTATCTGCAACACCGCACCACGGTTCAAGACAAACAAACGGTGCATCTTTCGCTGCCCAAATACCAAAGAATGGAAAGTCTTCAAAATTAAATTTTAAACCAGCCGCATCTTTATCTGTTTTAAGTGTAATCGTTTTGCTGTTTATGTGTTTTAAAACGATGGCATCTTTATAAAATAATTTGGGTTTTAAATGCAAAGCTTTATTATTAAGTTGAATGGTTTCTGTTTCGCCGCTTAATAAGCCATCTTGCAATAAATATCTTTTCAGCACATCATCATTTTCAAATTGCAAAAAGTAATCAGTGTACGATAAATTTTTATTAAGCGGAACATTAAACGCCGGATGACCTCCAACAGAAAAATACAGTGTATGGTCATTTATATTTTGTATTTCATAAGTACACAATAATTCATTTTCTTTCAGGTTATATCTAATGTAAAAAATAAATTCAAACGGGTATACTGCAAAAGTCCTTTCATCACTTTTTAAAGTAAACACCGCACAGGTTGAGTCTTTTTGTTCTGCTTCAAAAGTTTTATCTCTTGCAAAACCATGTCTTGATAATTTGTATTCTTTATTCTGGAAAACATATTTTCCATCTTTCAGTTCACCCACTATTGGAAATAATACCGGCGCATGTTTGCCCCAGAATTTTGCATCTGCCTGCCATAAATATTCAATACCATTGTTGCGTACACTTTGCAACTCTGCACCTTTCGAATTTATAATAATATTAATATTTTCATTTGATAAGCTAATCATATCTCAAAAATACATTTGTCTTTTCGGCATTGTTATAATAATTATGAGAACCGCAACGTTAAAACAAAATTGTTGCAGAAATAAAACCAAAATTTTCTGTGTTAGTTGATAGTGTTAGACGTTGGCTTTAATAGAATCATTGTTGACGGTTAAATTTTTTAAAATCCAATTTTTTGTTTTGTCGTGAACTTACGTCCCAAACAGAATCTTTCAGATGCAGAAGTTGAAAGAGGTTTAAAAATGGTAATTGGTGATGGCGTTGCCACTGAAGCAATGACAGCACTAACAAGTGGTGCGTTCCTCGTGGCGATGGCATTGTTAATGGGAGCAGATAATTTTCAAATTGGATTATTAGCTGCGCTGCCTACGTTTAC
>JAICKT010000192.1 GCA_025927795.1 Parafilimonas sp.
CTAAAGCGAAATGCAGTATTATATTCAAGACAAAATGATATAGGTAACTAAACTAAATAATAAATGTATATCTTATGCTATTGATTTTAATTATTTGATGTGATGCCTTACTTTTAAAATTTATGCCGAAGATTTTATTAGGTGTCTCAAGTTCGTTTTGCGCAAATTTTTTGAAAGGGCAGGTTGAGTTTTTGGTGAGTGAAGGTTATGAAGTAACCATAATCAGCGGAGCCGGCGAGGAGATAAGTATGCTGGCAAAAAAAGAAAATGCCCAGCTTATTACTATTCCTTTTTCTAAAGCAATTTCTCCATTAAAAGATGTTAATCAGCTTGTACAAATTATTATAATTTTAAAAAATGAAAAACCAGATATTGTAAATGCTGGTAATCCAAAATCAGGTTTTCTTATCATGCTTGCCTGTTGGATGATTGGCTTTGAAAACAGAATTTTTACACTTCACGGTTTATTATCAGATACAAAAACAGGTTTTAAGCGCTGGCTTGTTACACTAACAGAAAAAATCTCCTGCAATATTGCAAAAACTGTAATTGTTGTAAGTCCGTCATTAAAGATTCATGCGGAGCAGAGAAAAATTCTCCCTTTTCAAAAAGGTGTTGTAATTGAAAATGGAAGTTATAATGGAATTGATACCAAAGTTTTTTCAAGAACAGAATTTCTCTTAACTCAATCAAATGAATTAAAAGAGAAAATAGGATTGCAGCCCGATGCAGTTGTATTAGGATTTGTGGGAAGATTATCTAAAGACAAAGGAATAGACATTCTCTTTGAAGCATTTAATTTACTCGTGAAAAAATATCCGTTTCTCAGGTTGATTTTAGCAGGTCCGTTATCCAAAGAAAATAGGTTTTCTGAACTATCTGCACATCAATTATATTTTGATGAACGTGTTTTTTACTTAGGAAAAATGATTGATGTTACGCCTATTTATGGTGTGATTGACATACTTGTATTGCCATCGTTAAGAGAGGGTTTTGGAAATGTGCTTATAGAAGCTGCTGCAATGGAAATACCGGTTATTGCTTCAGAAATTCCCGGATGTAAGGACGCGGTAAAAAAGAATATAAATGGGTATTTGTTTGAAAAAGGAAATGTAGTTGAGCTTTGCAATTATTTAGAAAAATTGATAACTGATAAAAAACTAAGAAACAAATTTGGAAAGAATGGAAAAGTATTTACAAAAAATAATTTTAATAACTATGAAATATGGAAAGGCCAGTTAGACTTATATAATAAAATATTAACCAGTTAAATAATAATTAGCAGCAAGTGTTATTGAATAAATATTTTCAACGATTGCTGGCCTTCAGTTGTTTTTGCAACAAGAAAATACATGCCACTTACGCTTGCTGAAATATACATTGTTTTAGTGCTTACTCCACCGGGATGATCAAACGATACTTCAGAAATTTTTTGACCGCTGAGTGAGTATAAAGACAAATCATATTTTTCGCTGTATGGATTACTTATTTGAATATTTATTTCACCTTTAGTTGGATTATTAATAAATCTTAAATAAGTTTTATTTGTATTGTAAAATAAACTTGATTGATTATATGTTTGATTAAATGCAGTAAGCGAAACAAACATAACTGCAACTATAAGGAATATCTTTTTCATAAATTTTATTTTAATAATCTGATACTTTAATAAATACAAATGTTTTGCCGAAGTGTAAACGATTCATTCATTATAATACATAAAAAAGCCGCCATTAAAAAGTGGCGGCATGCACATGAGAAAAATAGAAACTATCAGAGATCAATTGTTTTTAATTCTTTGGGAAATTTCACATCTGCTGTTTGCGTTTGATTATTTCGCTTATAAGTTATTTTAAGTGTGTCTCCTTTTTTAACGTCTTTTATACTTTCTTTTAAATCATCAACAGAACTTATTTCTTTTCCATTTACCTGTGTAATAATATCATCTTTTTTCAAACCAGCTTTGGCCGCCGGTACGTCGTCATCATCAATGTCAGTAATTTTTACGCCATTTCCATCTTCTGTATCTTGTGCTTCAATACCAAGTCTTGGTTTATCACTAAAGTCAAAAGAAAAATTACGCGGCTCAAAACCTTTCATATCAAATTGCCCATCAGGAGAATTCCATGAATAAACCTTTACCTGATTAGATTTGCCAAGAACAGCCTGCGCTGTTTGCTGCTTACCATCTCTTAAATATGTAATTGTAACCTTATCATCCGGCTTAAACTGTCCTACAACTTTATACAAATCATCAGGGCTGGAAACGGTACTATTATTTATTTTCGTAATTACATCGCCTTCTTTTAAACCGGCTTTTTCAGCTGCGCTTCCTTTTGTAACATCTGTAATCTTTGCACCTTGTTGTGTTTTTTCACTCATAACACCAAGAAAAGCTGAGTTCGTTTTAATCTTACGCATCATATCATTATTAAAGGTTCTTATGCGTGGCGCTATTGCAAAATTGTTATCTCCAGGAATACTAAAACCCATTTCCGGAGCTTCTTCCTTTATAATGTCAATATCATCACTTTTAAAATCATCAACAGGTTTGCCATTGATTGTTATATTATTACTGTCTATTACTACAGTAACTTTTTCTTTAACAGGTCCCTTTTTATGAATAACAATATTTTCATCGTGTGAAGAATTATTATCATTGTCATTATCATTTGTATCCTGCGCTTTTAATTGACAGATGCCTGCAGCGAAAAAAAACAATACTGCAAGCGGTTTGAATGTTTTAATCATAATATGAAATTTTTAAACTACGAAATATTTAGTAGTTCAAATATAGAAACATTTTTCAAATACGAAACATTTCGGAAATGTTAAACCTTTAGTATTTTTTTGGTATCAGGATTTAGTAAAACACATTACGTTTCAAAACAAACGATTCAGTTATAAATTCTTTTTTTTGCAAAAAATCTCTTTGATGAAATACTGCTTATTACCTTATTTGTGTATAGATAACTTTTCTGCAACGGCTCAGTTTAATATGAACCTCTATACACAGGCAGGTGGTAATTATCCAACAATCCGTATTTCAAGAACAAGAAGAGTTGAAACATCAAACGGAGGCTATGTATAGTGGCTCCGGAAATTAATAAGTTGAGCTTTATTGAAGTGAATGCAAGAATTTATTGCGTGATAATTATATAGGCACAAAAAAGAAAGATGGTCGTAACGGTTATTAGGTTTGTATTATTTTGAACCTAATTATTAATATACTTTAATAACTCATCACTTTCAGGAGTTACCTTGCTATCAAAATGCTGCAATAAATTTCCTTTTTCGTCAATAATGAATTTATTAAAGTTCCAGCTTATCTCAGCATCTAAAACGCCATTCTCACTTTTATTACACAGATATTTATAAATAGGTGTTGTGTTGGGTCCTTTAACATCTACTCTTGTAGTAAGCGGAAATGTAACACCAAAATTCTTTTTGCAAAAAGAACTTATCGAATCATTATCATGATATTCCTGGTTACCGAAATTATCTGAAGGAAAACCAACAATCACTAAATTATCTTTATGAGCCTCGTATAATTTTTCAAGTCCTTCATACTGCGGCGTATAACCACACATTGATGCCGTATTAACAATAAGAATTTTTTTGCCTTTATATTTTGAAAAATCAATTGTACTGCCATCTAATGCTTTTATCTTAAAATTATAAATTGATTCTGCTGCAGGGTGAAACGAAGTCATAATAACTAAACTTAAGAATGCTAATATTATTTTCATGCTTTTTAATTAAGGAGTAAAATTAAGATTATTGAATTTCATAACAACCACTATCAGGAACGGAGTTTTCGGTTAGAGGGTTGCTTCTAAATCTTCAATATCAAAAAAATGTTATTGATAACGCAGTTAAAACCATATTGAAAATAATGTATCAGCAGAAAACCTTTAGGCGTTGATTATTTATTGAGAGAATCTATTGTGCATGAAAAAATATTTTGATAAACAGAAAGGCAATAAGAATCTTTGTTGTTGATTTTCATCTATTCAAACATACATGAATTTTTTGCAATGGTTAAATAGTATAGGCAAGCGTACAAATACTAACCTGTGTGTTTTCTGCTTCTAAAACAGCCTTGCTGCAAGATTCAAGCGTGGCACCTGTTGTAACAATATCATCAACTAATAAGATATGTTTATTTTTTAGTAGTGATTCATTAACAACTTTAAAAACGCCTTCCATTGTTTGCCATCTTGTAATTCTGTTTTTATGCGTTTGCGTTTCTGTAAATTGGATTCTTTCAACCGCATTTTCAATAACAGGTTTTTGCAAAACTTCTGCAACACCTTTTGCAAGCAGTGAAGCCTGGTTGTACCCACGTGTAAATAATTTCTTTTCGTTTAATGGTAAAGGCACGATAATATCTATATCATCAAATCTATTTGCATCCCGAATAAGATTGCCTAAAATTTTTCCTAAATACATACCTGCAGTTTGATTTGCGCGATATTTAAGCTGGATGATAAGATGTTGAAGCAAAGAATCTTTATTAAAATAAAATGCACTGCCGGCATGTTGAATAGGCAAACGTCCGTAAAATATTTTTTCAACAGGATTGTCGGGCTTTGTTAAAAAGCCGGTTTCAGGTAATTGTGTTAAGCAATGCGCACAAAGCGCATCTTCGTTATTTAAAATATCTGTGCCGCAACCTATACAATTATGCGGAAAGAAAAGATGCAGAAAATCTTCCAAATAATTTTTTACCTGGATCATGTTGAACGATTAAAAAAGCAAGCGGTATAACTCATCTACTTTGGCGATAGCAGTTACATCAATCTTAAAGTTATTTTTATTCAAACCTTTTTTATTAAAAGGTGAAATGATTATTTTTTCAAATCCTAATTTTTCTGCTTCAGCAATGCGCTGCTCAACGCGGTTAACAGCCCTTATTTCACCATTCAATCCAATCTCACCTGCAAAACAAATATTTTGCGGTAGCGGTGTATCTTCATAAGAAGAAAGTAACGCACAGATAATTGCAAGGTCTGTTGAAGGATCTTCGATGCGCAAACCACCGGCAATATTTACAAAAACATCTTTAACACCAAAATGTAAACCGCCACGTTTTTCCAAAACAGCAAGCAATAATTGCAAACGCCTTAAATCTAAACCACTCACAGTTCGTTGTGGTGTGCCATAAACGCTTTGAGTAACCAGCGCCTGTGTTTCTATTAATAAAGGGCGTAATCCTTCCATACCTGCAGCAATTGCGCTGCCGCTAAGCGCTCCTTCTTTTTGATGAATTAAAATTTCAGAAGGATTAGTTACCATGCGCATACCGTTTCCCATCATTTCATAAATACCCAATTCTGCTGTGCTGCCAAAACGATTTTTTAGCGTGCGTAAAATTCTGTAAGCATAATGTTGATCACCTTCAAACTGCAATACAGTATCAACCATGTGTTCCAAAATTTTTGGACCAGCAATTGTTCCATCTTTTGTTATATGACCGATTAAAAAAACAGGAGTGTGCGTTTCTTTAGCAAAGCGTTGAAGTGCAGCAGCAGATTCTCTTACTTGCGAAATGCTTCCCGGTGCAGCATCAATATTATCTGATTGTAATGTTTGAACAGAATCAACAATTACAAGTGCTGGTTGTAATTTTTTTATCTCAGAAAAAATTACGGATAAAGAGGTTTCAGTAAGAATATAAAAATTTTCGTTGAGTATGTTTAACCTGTTTGCACGCATTTTTGTTTGCTGCTCACTTTCTTCTCCACTTACGTAAAGTGTTACAATATTTTTAAGATGCAAAGCATCTTGCAAAAGCAAAGTGCTTTTTCCAATGCCGGGTTCTCCTGCAACAAGAACTATACTGCCAGAAACAATGCCGCCACCAAGTACACGATTTAACTCAACATCATTTGTAACAATCCGCTCTTCATGTATGTTTTCAATTTCATTTAAAAGTTTTGCTTTTGTTGTTTGACGTTCACCTGAAATCTCTTTCCAAAAATTTTTTTCTTTTTGATTTCTTTCAATCACTTCTTCAATAAATGTATTCCATAAATTACACGCAGGACATTTTCCTAACCACTTTGGACTTTCATATCCACAGTTTGAACAAAAAAAAGCTGTCTTTATTTTACTCATCAAAAAATATTTTTTACGTCACTCAGATTAAACTCAAAATTGAAACTAAAAGAAAAAATCTGAAATGAAATTGCAAGAATCGTTATAAAACAAAAAGGTCGGTAATTATTACCGACCTTTACTTACTAACCCATTAAATTCAGGCACTAAATTACAATAATGGGATACATAACAAAATAAATTTTTGAGCTTGTTGAAAACTTTTTGAACCTGAATTAATTAAAAATAAAGCCAAATTGTCTTTTAGCGGGGAGTTGAAGGGGTTTGATAAGCCAAAATGTCGTTTTTATATTGTTTATTAAATTTTTCCCTCTTGTAAACCTTTAAAACTCAAACCTATAAACTTTCATCTCTTTCAAGCATTAAGATCGCACTTTGAGGAACAATAAAATATTTTTCTGCCTGATAAATAACTTCAGTTGCTCCACTTAAAAGGAAAATAGCAAGATCACCTTCCTTTGCCTGTAAAGGAACATATCTAACTTCTTCTTCTTCATTTTTCCATGGCTCATTTTCAACAGGTAATGGAATTGCATAACCGGGTCCGGTTTTGATAACAAAACCTTGTTGCACTTTTTCTTTTTCCTGAACACCCGGTGGCAAGTATAAACCTGTTGCTGTTCTTTCATCTGGCTTTGATGGTCGTATTAAAACTCTGTCACCAATTACAATCAGTTTTTTCAATTTATTATCGTGCGTTAGTACCATTTTGTTTATTTAAGTAAAAATATAAACATCCGTTAAACTACATGTTTGTTTTAATATTCTTTTAATCAATCTTATCTTTAACTGAAATTACAAATGTGTAAGGCATTGTAATTGATGTTTCACTTTTAAATAAAAAAAAATGGAAGAAAAGAAATACAAAATTTTACTTTGTGAAGACGATACTAATCTTGGAATGGTTTTGAAAAATTATCTTGAGTTAAATGATTATGATGTAACACTTGAAAGAGATGGCAGACTTGGTCTTGCTGCATTTCAGCGTGAGAAATATGATATTTGTTTGCTTGATGTAATGATGCCGAATATGGACGGCTTTACGCTTGCAGAAGAAATTAGAGATATTGATCCTGATGTGCCACTTTTCTTTTTAAGTGCTAAAACAATGAAGGAAGATATTATACAAGGTTATAAACTTGGTGCTGATGATTATATTACAAAACCATTTGACAGTGAAGTGTTGCTTTTAAAAATAAAAGCTATTCTTAAACGCAATGAAGAATTAAATAGAGAAAGTGAAAATATTGAGTTTGATTTAGGGCGCTATCATTTCAATCCAAAATTGCGTGAACTTGCACATGACGGAAAAACGCAAACACTTTCTCCAAAAGAAAATGAATTACTTAAAATGCTTGCTGAACATAAAAATGATTTACTGCCACGTGAAAGAGCTTTGAAAAAAATATGGGGCAGCGATACTTACTTTAATGGAAGAAGTATGGACGTTTACATTGCAAAGCTGCGCAAGTATTTAAAAGATGATGAGCAAATTGAAATAGTAAACATTCACGGTAATGGTTTTAGATTAGTTGCACCGTAAATATATTATTAACTGAAAAACTAAAGCTTCTGCGTTTTGCGGAAGCTTTTTATTTTCTAACATTAGCATTATTTCATTACTTCTTCAATTACTTTTCCTATACTGCCACTAGGCATTTGAATATGTAAGAGTGCAGAAACTGTTGGTGCAATATCCGTCATGTAAACTTCACGATTGGTTTTACCTTGTTTAATTCCCCATCCATACCATAGCAAAGGAATGTGCGAATCGTAAGGATTCCATAAACCATGCGTTGTACCTTTTCCGTTACCATCAACATACCCGGGTTTTAAAATAAGTTGAATATCTCCGCTTCTTTGAGGAAAGTGTCCATTCTGCGCCATTTCTTTTTGCTTTGCTGTAACCGGCGCGTTACTAATTTCGGATGTTGAAAAAGCCTGCGCAATCTCTTTACGCTGTTGCGAATATTTTATTAATGTTCTTATTACATCCTGTTCATTAAGTTTTAAAGAATCTATTACATCATGATTTAATTCAACCTGATATTCAAAAATGCCACGGATTAAATGCGTTGCATTATAAGTTACGTACAGCAATTGGTTCATTGCATTTAAATAGGATGTTTCACTAAAAATACCACCCGGTA
>JAICKT010000656.1 GCA_025927795.1 Parafilimonas sp.
AGATGATAAAATTATTTCTGTTGCCAATCACGATCCGGGTGTAAATCATTATAATAATATTGAAGAATTACCGCGACATTTTTTTGAAGAACTACGTCATTTCTTTGAGGAATATAAACGGCTTGAAAAGAAAACAGTTATTGTAGAAGAGTTTGGCGATAAAGCAAAAGCACTTGATGTAATTGAAGACGCAATAAACTTATATAAAGAAAAATTTGTGAAACAATGAACACATTTACGATTATAATGCTGATTTTGATTGGGCTTGCATCAGGTACACTGGCGGGATTAGTAGGAGTAGGCGGTGGTATTATTATTATTCCGGCGCTGGTATATATTTTAGGATTTACACAAAAAGAAGCGCAGGGCACTTCATTGGGAATTTTGTTATTACCTGTTGGCATTCTCGCTGTGATAAATTATTACAAACAAGGATATATTGATATAAAAGCAGTGATTATAATTTCACTTGCATTTGTTATAGGCGGATTTTTTGGCAGCAAGCTTGCTTTATCTATTTCGCAGGATACATTGCGTAAAGTATTTGGTACTTTATTATTGGTGCTTGCCATAAAAATGCTTTTTATTGATAAATAATTTTTCGAATTTATTTCAAACTTATTTTTGCAAAAAATAACAGCAATGGAAGAACGCAGCGCTTCAACAAAATACTGGCTCTACCTCTTAATGTGGATAGTGGTACTCATACTGTTTATAGTATTTTATCCCGGTTTTTTATGGATGGCATTTCCCGGCATTGTAACTAATTTCGCGCTGGCTTTAAACATAATGGACCGGCGCCCGAACGAAAAATGATTTTCTCCAATATTGTGCGCGAGAATTGTTCGTTCCTCTTGTTTATTCTTTTGATAAGAACCTGCTTCTATTATAAATCTTTTCAAAATATTCCTTATAAAGATTTCTGCTGCATGTAATTGGCAAGGCTTATGCTTAGTGTACTCTAAAACATTTTATGCAAAAGTTCCGTGTAGAAATATTTAAGTACGAAGTAAAATCAGTAAAACCCACAGAAGAAGAAATACCTTCAAACGATACATTTTTAGAAGAGCAAACCGGTGATATCATCTGGGCAATCATACATGCTGAAAATGAAGTGCAGGCTCGCGAAAAAGCAGAAAAACTTGCTCAACATCTTAAAACAGGTTCATTAACGGAATAATATTTCGCAAATATTATATAACTAAAGATGCAGGATATTTTATATTTTATATCCACGTAAAAAATCTTCTGTACTCATTCGCTTCTTCCCTTGTAACTGAATGTCTGTACAATGAATGAAACCATCTGCGCAAGCAAACTTTAAATATTTTTTTTTATCAGTATGAACAGAACCGTTTGCAAAAAGATGATCACATAATTCTTTTTTACCAAAATAAATTTTCAGCATTTTATCATGCAAATAAGTAAATGCACAAGGATAAGGCGATAATCCGCGGATTAAATTATAAATATCTTCCGTTTTATTATTCCAATCAATTTTACAGGTTTCGGTAAAAATTTTTGGAGCATGTTTAATTGTCAATTGTGAATTGTCAATTGCGAATTGTGGTTGCTCGTTTACATTTCC
>JAICKT010000479.1 GCA_025927795.1 Parafilimonas sp.
AACCAGGATATTGGTCTTTTCTTTAAGAACCGATTTTTTTGTTGCCATTGTTCACAAATTTCCATTTCCCGTTTTGCGGGACTAAATAGTGGATTAAGTTAATTGTTTTCCCTGAAAATTTCAAAATCAGTTTAAAACCGATTTTATTTATGCAGGATGTTTGCTCTATGCGGATGCAAACAAAAATAAGTTTTTATACCGTTTTATCCATTGCCTATTTAGTTAAAGTTAAAAACGTATTAAATACACAATTTCTTATTCATATAGTCAATGTTACATTTGCATCAATGAATAAAATATTAAAATTTTTGAGCTATTATTATCATCTGCAATGGAAATTTATGTTGAATCTATGTGATAAATAAAAACCAATATGTGCGCATGAAAAAAAGTCTGCAACAATCTGCTAAAGATACTATTGAACAGGAATCAAAAGCCATTTTACAATTGAAAGATTTTATAAATGAATCTTTTGATGCCGCTGTTAACTGTATTAATATTTCAGGCGGCAGGGTTGTAGTTACAGGTATTGGTAAAAGCGCCATTATAGCGCAAAAAATTGTTGCTACACTAAATTCTACCGGAAGCCCCGCAATATTTATGCATGCAGCAGATGCTATCCATGGCGATTTGGGAATGATTTTAAAAAATGATGTTGTATTGGTTTTAAGTAAAAGTGGTGATAGCGATGAAATAAAAATGCTTGTACCACTAATAAAAAATTTTGGCAATGTTGTTATCGCTATTGTCGGCAATATCAATTCTTATCTTTCTAAAAATGCAGATATTGTTTTAAACACAACTATAAGTGAAGAAGCTTGTCCAAATAACCTTGCACCTACAACGAGCACCACTGCCCAAATGGTAATGGGTGATGCGCTTGCTATTGCATTGATGGAATTAAAAGGTTTTAATGGAAATGATTTTGCAAAATTTCATCCCGGTGGAAATTTAGGTAAGCGATTATATTTAAAGGTTGATGACATTTATAAACTAAATGAAAAACCATTTGTACATCAGGATGCATCTTTTAAAAATGTAATTTTTGAAATTACAAAAGGAAGACTTGGCGCAACCGTTGTGCTTGACACATCAAACAAAATAAAAGGTATTATTACCGATGGCGATATAAGACGATTATTAGAAAAAACAGATGATATAAAATCACTCACAGCATCAGATATAGTTATTGCAAATCCCAAAACAATTTTTAATGATGCGTTTGCTGTTGATGCCCTTGAAAAAATGAATGCGTTTAATATTAATCAGCTTATTGTTGTAAACAACAATCAACAATACTTAGGCATCATACACCTGCATGATCTGATACGGGAAGGAATAATTTAATATCTTGCGCCGAATTTATGAAACAACACTACTATGCGGCCATTCTTGCCGGCGGTTTGGGTACACGGTTCTGGCCAAAAAGCAGGGCTTCATTCCCTAAACAATTTTTAGATATTTTAAACACAGGCGAAACGCTTATTCAGTCAACCTATAAGCGTTATAGCAGTTTTATTCCGTCAAAAAATATTTTTATTATTACATCAGACGAATATGTTGATATAATAAAAGAACAGTTACCTGAAATTCCTGTTGAAAATATTCTTGCAGAACCAAGCAGAAAAAATACAGCACCTTGTGTTGCTTATATTTCTTTCAAATTATTGGAAAAAGATCCATCTGCTTGTCTTATTGTTGCACCCAGTGATCACCTGGTAACAGATACAAAAACGTTTGAAGAATTAAGTCTCAAAGGTTTGCGCTTCGCCGAAAAAAATAAAGCTTTTGTTACATTAGGCATAACGCCAACTTATCCAAACACAGGTTATGGTTATATTCAGTTTGATCCTTCTTTACCAAAGGAAGAAACTGTATTTAAGGTAAAAAATTTTTCAGAAAAGCCAGATTTGGAACTTGCAAAAACTTTTATAGCCAGTGGTGATTTTTTATGGAATGCAGGCATTTTTATGTGGAATGTTAAAGATGTAGTAGAAGCATTTGAAAAATTTCAACCGGAAATGTATGAATTATTTGCTGCAGAAAAAGATAATTTAAATACAGCAAATGAACAGGAAGCTATTGAACGGGTTTATCCTTTATGCACAAGTATTTCTATTGATTATGCCATAATGGAAAAAGCAGATAATGTTTATGTAATTCCTGCATCGTTTGGCTGGAGCGATTTGGGAACATGGAACAGTGCTTATACCAATCTCAAAAAAGATAAATACGAAAATGCCTTGGCTGGTGAAAATATTCTCATTATAGACTCCAAAAATTCTATGGTTCATGCGCCACATGAAAAGCTGGTTGTATTACAAGGCTTAGATGATTTTATTGTAGTTGATACGCAAGATGTTTTACTTATCTGCAAAAAAGAAAATGAACAACAGGTAAAAGAATTTTTAAACCTTGTTAAAAAGCATAAAGGAGATAAATATCTATAATTATCCGCCAAGCCCTGCAGCTTTACTTATGGCAAGCATTTTCTGAATTGGTTTTAATGCTGCAACCCTGATAGATTCGTTCATTAAAATTTCGGGCTCTCCATATTTCATACACAGGTAAACTTTTTCAAGTGTATTTAGTTTCATGTGCGGACAATCGTTGCAGGCACATAAATTATCGGGCGGCGCAGGAATAAAAGTTTTTTGCGGCGCATCTTTTTGCATCTGATGAAGAATACCTGTTTCTGTTGCCACTATAAATTCATTCGCGGTATCATTAACTGCAAATTTTAAAAGTTGGGTTGTGCTTCCAATAAAATCGGCATATTGCAAAACAGATTCTTCACATTCAGGATGTGCAATAACTTTTGCATTTGGATGACTGGTTTTTAATCTTGCAATTTTTTGCTGACTAAAAATTTCATGCACCATACAGGCGCCATTCCATAGCAACATATTTCTGCCTGTTTTTTTATTAAGCCATGCACCAAGATTTTTATCGGGTGCAAATATTATTGGCTGATCTTTTGGAACGCTTTCAATAATCTTTTCTGCATTACTGCTGGTGCATATAATATCGATAATAGATTATAATTCTGCAGAGAATATAATAGACGAAATTACAACGAGGGACGGAAATACAATTATAAAAAA
>JAICKT010000172.1 GCA_025927795.1 Parafilimonas sp.
GCTGTTGTTTTTGCTTTGCAATGTTTGCGGCATTTGTTATTGAATCGTCAATTTCCTTTTGCCGTTTTTGCTTAGCGATGTTGACAATGTTGAGCAAAGAATCATCAATTTGTTTTTGCCTTTGCTTTTTGATCAGTGCAACATTTTGCAGCGAATCATCAATTTGCTGCTGTCGTTTCTTTGCAATCTTTACTGAATCATCATAAAGCTGTTGTTTTTGCTTTGCAATGTTTGCGGCATTTGTTATTGAATCATCAATTTCCTTTTGCCGTTTTTGCTTCGCGATGTTTTCAACGTTCAATAAAGAATCTGCAATTTGTTTATCTCTTTGTTTTTTAATCAATGCAACATTTTGCAGCGAATCATCAATTTGCTGCTGTCGTTTCTTTGCAATCTTTATCGAATCGTCATATTGTTGTTTTTGCTGCTTTGCAATACTCGCTGCATTTTTTAAAGAATCAGTAATTTCTTGTTGCCTTTTGCGCTGCGCTACTTTAGCAACATACTTTAAAGAATCATCAATCTGTTTTTGCCTCTTTGCAAGTTCGGCATCATCTTTTTGTTTTACAGCATCAGGGTCTGACGAAGCAACAGGCTGAATATTTTTTGATTTTGAATTAAAGGCTACAATTTGTTCCGGTGTTCCAAACATTTCAACTACTTCTCGCTGGGTTGCTGTATCAAAATCAGGGAGCAATTTAAAATAAGTAGTTGTGCCATTACAAAGGGGTTGGCAATTGGAAGTAGTACTACTTAACAAAATGCTGTCTCCATTAATCAGTACTTCATTAAAAGGAATGCATTGTGTACAATCAAACCATTTGCCATGCGGCGGATCTTTTTTAAACGTAATGGCACCATCTTTTATATAAAAAGTGTCTTTACTAATTTCTCCTGTAATTGCTGTTACAATTTTACTATGGTTACGATCATTCGCTTCTTTACTGCGGCTGCCTATAAAATTATTCCCTGCAACGGATTCAATTACCAGTGTTTTTACAAATTGTGCGGTGCGTGGGTTGCCCGTTCCTTTCCATGTACCGAGCATCCAGTTTATATTCTGTGAATAGGAATACGAAATCAAAAACACAAAGAAAGGCAGCAGCCATAGTTTTTTTAATGTACTCATAAGCTCACGCGTTTATAAACATCTTTGCAAACTACATTCATACAATTAAAATAATATTTTTTAAGAAAAGCAGTAGCATGTTTTGATTTACTTTCAAATGTATGATTTGTTCAGGCAACATATATACGCAGATAAAGTAATTTGCGTCCGTCAACAGTTTTAAAATATTTAATGCTTCACATGAGAAACTTTTTAATTGCAGCAGTGTTTTGCACGATAGCATTGCATGTTTTTTCGCAACAAACGGATTCTGTAACAACAAAAGATTATGCAAACGCAGAACGCTTTTTAAGATTTACCACACAACAATACATTGATAATAGTTATGTAAAACCCAACTGGATAAACGGCGATAAATTCTGGTATCGAAATTTAAACGCACAAGGCAGTGAATTTATTTTGGTTGATCCGGCGAAGGGCACACGAAAAGCAGCTTTCGATCAGCAAAAACTGGCTAGTGCTTTATCATCTGCAACGGGTTCAACATATAAACCTTTTATGCTTCCGTTTATAACTTTCAGTTGCTCGCCCGATGAAAAATCTATTTACATAAACATAAAAGGCAAACAGTGGAAAGTTGATTTAACATCGTACAACATTACTGCCGATGCCACCAATATTTCTAAACTGCCACCAAAAAATAATGAAGTGCTTTCGCCTGATGGCAGTAAAGCTGCTTTTATAAAAGATTATAATTTATGGGTAAGAGATGTTGCAACAAATAATCTTACACAACTCACAACTGACGGTGTACAATATTTTGGGTATGCTACTGATAATGCCGGCTGGAAAAAAAGCGATGATCCAATCTTGCGCTGGTCGCCTGATTCAAAAAAAATTGCAACATTTAAACAAGATGAACGTAAGGCAGGTGACATGTATTTGGTAACAACAAATGTTGGTCATCCCAAATTAGAAGCATGGAAATATCCTTTGCCCGGCGATACAAATATTATCACCATACAACGTGTAATAATTAATGTTGATACGCCAAAAGTAATTTTTTTGCAAGTGCCGCCAGACCCGCACAGAGCTTCATTAAGCGATGATATTTCAAGCAGCGGAACATTTGATGATGTTGATTGGAGTGCAGATGATTCGCAGTTAGCATTTGTTTCAACTTCAAGAGATCACAAGCAGGAAAAATTTCGCATTGCAGATGCAAACACCGGCACAGTGCAGGAAGTTTTTGAAGAAATGGTTCCCACACAATATGAATCAGGACAAGGAGCCATTAACTGGAAATATTTGCCTGCAACAAAAGAAATAATCTGGTATTCTGAACGCGATGATTGGGGACATTTATATTTATATGATGCAGTTACCGGTAAACTGAAAAATCAGATTACAAAAGGAAATTTTGTTGTTACGCAAATGCTAAAAGTGGATGAAAAAAAACGTGTGATATATTTTTTGGCTGATGGAAAAGAACCGGGCAATCCATACTTCACGCATTTTTATAAAATAAATTTTGATGGCAGTAATCTGAAATTGCTTACGCCTGAAGAAGGCAATCATCAAATCACTTTATCCCCTTCAGAAAATTATTTTATTGATGAATATTCGCAACCTGATGTGCCTGGTATAATTGTATTGCGTGATATGAACGGTAAATTAATTTCAACACTTGAGAAAACAGATATAACAAGATTACAGGCAACAGGATGGAAGCCATGTATTCCTTTTTCCGTTAAAGCGCATGATGGTAAAACAGATATTTATGGATTGATGTTTTTACCTGCGCATTTTGATTCAACAAAAAAATATCCTGTTATTGATTATATCTATCCTGGTCCGCAAGGTGGCAGTGTAGGAAGCTGGTCGTTTGAAGCTTCGAGGGGCGATAATCAATCACTGGCAGAATTAGGTTTTATTGTTGTAGAGATTGAGGGAACAAGTAATCCACTTCGATCAAAAAGTTATCATGATATGAGTTATGGAAATATGGCTGAAAATACTTTGCCCGACCAGGTTTCCGGAATTCGTCAGCTTGCTGTACTACATAATTATATGGATACAAACCGCATTGGAATATGGGGACATTCAGGTGGCGGTTTTGCAACTGCATGTGCAATGTTTAGGTATCCCGATTTTTTTAAAGTTGGAATATCAGAATCCGGCAATCATGATAACAGAAATTATGAAGATGATTGGGGTGAAAGATATATTGGTTTGGTTAATGGCAATAATTACGAAGTACAGGCGAATGAGGTTTATGCAAAAAATCTGAAAGGGAAATTATTGCTTGCTCATGGAATGATGGATAATAATGTGCCGCCATCAAATACAATGCTTGTGGTGGAAGCTTTGGAAAAAGCAAATAAAGATTACGACTTAATTATTTTCCCGAACAGCCGCCATGGTTATGGTGCTTATAGTTTATATATGATGCGCAGGCGTTGGGATTATTTTGTAAAAAATTTATTGGGTAAAGAACCACCAAAAGAATATGAGATAAAAATTAAAACAGATCCGAGAAATTCGATTCAGTAATTGTATAGCTGGTTTATAGTTATTTTTATTCATGCTTTCACAAAACGATATAAAACAAAAACTCGGTATTTATGCTGCAGATTTTATTCAGCAGGACATGCTTGTTGGTTTGGGAACCGGAACAACTGTCTTTTATTTATTAAAAGAATTAGGTAAACGCAAACGGCAAGGTTTAAATTTTACCGCGGTTTGTACTTCAAATCAAACGCAAAATATTTTAGATGAAGAAAAGATTAATTACTTTTCAATTGATGAAGTAGATAAACTTCAACTCACTATTGATGGCGCTGATGAGGCAGATGAAAATGGTAATTTAATTAAAGGTGGCGGCGGCGCTTTGCTGCAGGAAAAAATAGTTGCTGCTGCTTCAGAAAAACTTATCATTATTATTGATGAAAAGAAAAATGTACAAACACTTGGTGTATTTCCTTTGCCGGTAGAAGTAATCACATTTGGTTGGAAACAGGTGCAGAAAAAGATCGAATCAAACTATAACATTCAAACAAAGTTGCGCTATAAAGACAATTCTATTTTTATAACAGACCATCAACATTATATTTTGGATTGTTGGTTTAATAGAATTCTAAATCCATTTGAATTGAATAAAAACCTCCATCTCATTCCTGGTGTGGTTGAAACGGGTTTATTTGTACAAATGGCAACAACAATAGTTTCCGGTTTTGCAGATGGAAGAATCGAAGTAAAAAATATATAGCAAAAAAAGAGCCTTTGCTAAAAAGCAAAAGGCTCTGTCGTCCCAACCTTAACCGAGTTTATAGTGATAATCTTTCTAAAAAAGTTGATGTGACATCTGATATTTGAATTGTGCGTACTTTTTCTGTTGCATTAACAACCTTTACTTTTTTTAAGGGCGTATCTGTTTGAGTATTTGAAGGCTGATAATGATAGCGTGATGAATCTGTATGAGAGGTGTCAACGGGTTGTTGTTCGTTTTGCTGTTCATCGTTATTATTGTCATCGGATACTTCAGGATGCACTCTTTTTAATCCATCTTCCGTCATAATATATTCAACATTGTGGTCCCAGCTATAACCATTATCATCGTTTCTCCACTCCCAATCGTTTACATCATTTCCAAAATCAAAATGGAAATCATTGTTCCAGCCAATATCATCTGTTACAATTATTCTTTTACCTACAGGTACATAAATAGTTGCATATACAGATTGATTGCGAAACTTATCATCTTTATTAATTGGGATCCCTCTATCAAAAAATAATGTTGAATCTTTTTGATTTACGTTGAACGTAATATGCTGCGCTCTTTCTTCTGCAGCAGCTCTTGATGAACCATAAGCCATCTTTAAAATAGTTACCTGGAAGCTATCGGTATCAGATTTTAAAATTCGTAAATGAATATTTCGTACAAACACAGTGTCTTCATCAATGGTGGCAAAAGGCTGCAGATTTAAAAAACTAGTATTGAAATAATACCTGTTGTTTTTTGCGTAACGAACTTCTAACTTATCTGTTCTTGCATTATTAAGTTTGATAGTGTTTTCTGTTGGTGCATTGTGATAAGAAAAATCACTGCGCAGAGATGCAAGTAAACCAATGAAGCAGAATAAACCAAGAATCCACATAGCTGCAAAGCCAAAGCGCATAACACTGCTGTTGCTTTTAATTTTCGCAATTCTTCTTATTATAAAAGTGATGATGCCAATTACAGGAACCCAGATAAAAAATATAAATGTTCCCCATGTAAGAATGCTTTGCCAGCCATCAGAAATTAAATAAGTTTTAAATGGTAATAAACCTGTTGTTGCAATGCCAATTCCAAATAAACTTAATACTATAGAAATTAAAATAACTGCTATTATAAAGTAAGCGACTATCTTAAATAAAAGTGCAATAACATTGCCTAATGTTGAACCGCTCTTTCTTGCCACATGTGCAGCTTCAGAACTAAATTGTTTTCCTCTTCTGCCTATTGTACTGCCCATTTGCGCTGCTTTATCACCAACTTCTTTTCCAAAATCTTTTGCTCTGTCAGTAAAACCTTCCATATCTTTTTGAATTGTTGTTTTTATACTATTAAGATTAACTTTTTCGCCTTTCATTTCAAGCCTGTCTGATGTTGATGTTGCCTCCGGCGTTATCAACCAAAGAATAATATATATTAATGTAGCACCGGGACTGAATGAAAGATTAAGGAAGTTTGGAAAGTTGAAAACACCCCAATGATGCCAGCTTGTTACAAAAGATAAAAACGGAATCAAAAATAAAATTCTGGGTATCCAAACATTCACACCAAAATAAGCTGCAAGCCCGCCGCATACACCGGCAATCAATTTATTTTCCGGATCTCTGAAAAGTCTTTTGCGAACAGAACCAATTGTTGTAGAAGCTGTGCTTGGAATTGCTACCCATAAAATAAGATAGATAATAAAGCCAAAGCCAAACCCAAATGTGAACAATATGAATATTATGCGTACTACAAGTTTATCTATGCCAAAATAGTTTGCAAGACCAGCACAAACGCCACCCAATAGTTTATTGTTTTCATCTCTGTATAAACGCTCCTGCCTGATGCCGGTGGTTTCTGTATGTGTATATGCGTTTGAACTGTTACTGTAATCTGCGCCGGTTTTTGTGCTTGTGCTTTCATTAAGGTCTGCATCAAAATCTTCGGGCCTTCCAATGCTATGAATGATAGCCTGAACATCATTATCTGTAATACAGGTATTGCCTTTGCTTAGTTGTTCGCTAAATAGTTCGGCAATACGACCTTCTATATCGTTTATTATTTCGTCTTTGCCTTCCTCATTCGCAAAAAACTGTCGCAGGCTTTCAATATATTGTTTTAAAATTTCATAGGCTGTTTCCTCAATAGGAATTACGCGCCCCTGAAAATTTATATTAATTACCTTTTTCATTTTGATTATAATTTATTGGTTATTGTTGGGAATTTCAGAATGAACATCTGTTTGTCCATTTTGTGATGTGAGTAATTGAACAGCGTCTGCAAGTTCTTTCCATGTTCTTTCCAGTTCTGAATAAACCTGCAAGCCCTGTTCTGTCAACAAAAAATATTTTCTTGGTGGACCTGAATTACTTTCAACCCACCTGTATGTTAAGTATCCTGCATTTTTTAATCGGGTGAGCAAAGGATAAAGTGTGCCTTCAAAAATGTTCAGGTTTGCTTTTTTCATTTTATCAACTATGTCACTTGGATAAACTTCTCCTTGTTTTATTATTGACAAAATGCAAAACTCCAGCACACCTTTTCGCATCTGGCTTTGCGTATTTTGTATATCCATAAGTTTTAATTTCAACACAAAGAAAAGAAATTTTCTAATACTATGCAATATATAGTACCAAGTTTTTTAAGGTAATGTTTATGATTAGCTAATTTGTTTAATCTAATGATTTGATTATCAACGTAGCTTTTAAAAAGGTAATAAATAAGAGAAGTATAAATGGAATTATTTCTTGAAGAATGGCAAATAAAATTTACCTGGTTCTTAAAAATTGATATATATTTTTAAAGGACTGCTGATTGTTTTTATCGGTTAATGTTTGTGCTATTCCTTTCTTTTCAGATGTTGTTAAATGAAAACTTAATGATGCGGATACAGCATTTTGCGGCATTTCATAAGTAAAACCAGTTAAATATAAATTATTTGAAGGAACGCCTACCATATAGTTCAGTTGATCCTTTTGATAGTAATCCTGCATGTTAAACCAATTATTTTGCAGTAATAACATAGGCGTTGTTATTAAACCTGATATTGAATTTATTTCATACGGCCGTGACCAGTTATCCGCTGAACGATCTCTTATTTCAACAATTACAACTTTAGATGTATTAGCCTGAAGCCAGTCTTTAAAAACATCTAAAAAACGAAGCGTTGTTTCATGCCCGAAATTATCTCTTAAACCTCCATCCATAATATAAATTCGCGGATTGCTCGGCATTTCAACATTTGGTAACACAAATGGAAAAGTTGCATTCATGCGCAGTACAGAAAGAAAGCGCAGTTTATAAGGATCCTCATTTTTAAAAAAAGATTGATAATCTACAGCATCAATATCATATTCATTTAAATTATTTGGTTTTTCAACGGCGTGCATCATAAATCTTACAGGCTGTGTAGATAAAATTAATTTTCTTCCATCGCGTGTAATGGCCGAATAAAAAAACATGCTTGGTATTATAGCATTTTCTTCAGGCAACTTATAATCGCCTAAATTTTTGTTGAGGGCATTTCGTGTATTCCAGTTTAATTTTTGTTCAAAAGCATAACCCCTGTCGAGTATATAAGAATTATTATTGAGATGAAAGTTGCGCAATGGACCGATCATATCTCTTGTAACAAGCGATGAAAAAACAGGATTTAAAAGATCTCTTGATATGTTATCCTTATATTGTTTTTGTTGAACTGAATTAATTTTTTTTTGCAATTTTTCCAGATACAATTCTCTAAAATATGCGGCGCCGATCATTCCACCCGAAGCGCCTGTAATTAAAAAAGTATGTTGAAAAAATTTGCCTTGTGTTAATGTATCAAGCTGCGTTAAAACATTCATTGTAAAATCAGCGCTTCTGTTACCGCCACCGCTAACATCAAGAATAAACATCACTGGTTTTTCCTCATGTTGTTTTGCTTTCCATTTATTTAAAATTGAAATAAAATTTTCTTTATCGTTTGCTACTGCAGAATCATTTGCTAATTGAAAAAGGCTTTCTTTATTATAGATGGGTTGCTGCTTTTCGTTATTATAATTTAAGCCATACGCTTTATTGCGCGGGTCAATAACATGCTCCTGAAAAAGCCAGTTAATAAAAAAATAAATTGCGAGCACAACAGGTACACTCCAGTTGCCTAAAAAAAGTGATAAGGCACCGGCAACTGCAATAAGTATTGTAAAAAAAAGTGTTATACTGGCTGCTGCAGGAATTTGAAAATATTTATTCTCCGCAAAAAATCCAAGCAAAATCAATAACACCAATGCAAGAACTACTGCTTGTATCGCTGCAACATGATGACGCTTAAAAATAGAGCTTAAAAATTCCTGGCTATAATGCCGCACATTTCTTGGTTTTCTTAATCCGAATGTTGCGCTCAAAAACCAGTCAACACGCATCTCACCCTTTTCTCTAATAGGGTTTTTTATAATTCTTGCAGCACGTTCATATTTTTCGTTGGCAGAAGTAATGTGTATTGCCATTTTACGATAAATATTTTTATCAGTTCCAAAAAAGTATCCAAAAGCAATGGCAATTGACAAAATAAATCCACCCAAAAAACCAGCAGCAAGCGTTAGAATTTGTATAGCAGAAGCAAACTCTTCGCGTATTTGATAACTTACCGTAAACCAACAATAGCAGAATAAAAATATTATCGGGATAACAGCATTATTAATACAATATTTTAAAAAAGGCTGTGCCGTAGTGGCTAAAAATCTTATGTGTTTTGTATGCAGAATAAATGTTGTAATGTTCCAGCTCATGATAAATGAGCCAATTGTAAAGCCAACAAATGCAATGCTAAGTGCGCCAACGTTACCAA
>JAICKT010000163.1 GCA_025927795.1 Parafilimonas sp.
AATATTTGCAATTGAAATATAATTATTATCACCGGCGAGATATTTCAGCAGAAAATAAGAGGAAATACAAAGTATATATAAAATGTACAAGCCATATTCCTGCCGTCCGAAAATTGCCCATTGAATAGCAATAAACAATAATTGAAAGGAAACAATGCCGAAAAATAAATGCTGGTGAAGCATTGCAGCAGTTTTAAGCAATTTACTTTTTTAATTGCTTGTAGTCAACTAAAATTGCTTTTAGATTTTTCAATGCATCCTGTCTCCTCTCGGCTTTAATTGCTGAATAATTTCAGCTTCATAAGTTAGCCGTTCGTTCCAGCGTTTACGTTACTTTGTTTTTATCGATATAATTTTCATTAAGCTCAATAAAAGCTATACACTACTGCTTTGTTTGAAAAGGCAAATAATTTATGAATTAATCAATCAGAAATATTTTAAATAAAAACCCGCCGGAATTACCAGCGGGTTTGTTTTGCATTAGGGAAAAATATTAATTCGCGATTATAATTTTTGTACTTCCAATTAATTCGCCCTGTTCACTTGTTATTTTAAGATAGAAAACACCTTTTGCAAACTGCCTTGCGTTTACCTGCTTGCCATTTAATGTATTTGCATTTATTAATCCTGAACTCCAGATTGCTTTACCATTTTCATTATATACTGAGGCATTAACTTTGTTCTGTGCATTAGTATTGAAATGAATTACAAAATAGCTCGCCGCGGGATTTGGTGCTACTGTAACTAATGTGCTTGGCAGGTTATTTTTATTTATACTCAAATCTTCTTCGCTGTTACCTTCATCTGCAATTAGCGATGTACTTGTAGTAAAGAGTACACTATCTGTAAATTCACCTGTTGCAATAATACCATTTGCTGAGTCTGCTGCCGCCACCTGCCAATCGTAAGTTGTACCAGGTGTAAGACCTTTTAGCAAATAGGTTGTTACATTGCCTCCCGGCCGCTTGATACTCCAGGTGCTTGTGCCATGTATTTTATAATGAATAACGAAATAGCCTGCACAGGTAACACTGTTCCAGTTAAGCTTTGCCTGCGTGCTCTTTATAGCAGTAGTATTTAACCCTGTTGGCGTCGGCTCAATTGAAATAGTTTTACTTGTACCAAATGCATTTCCTGTGGCGCCATCGCCATAAGCCTTGGCATAATATGAGCCAGATGGCAGGTTATTAAATGTTACGTTTTTATTGGTTACAACAGGGCTGCCATACGCTGTGCCAAAACGGTAAAGCTGTATGGTATAAGGTGCCGAACTCTTTGTAGGATGGAACGTAATGTAATTGGTAGAATCGCAACTGCCAGGAGTATTATAAGCTGTTGACTTTATAGCAGCCTTGTTAACTTGCGTAAAGGCTGGTGTAAGCGAATATGCCATGAATTTACTATCATAATATGTGTGTACTCTAACCCAATAATAACCTTGCGCTAACGAACTAAGGTTAGCAACGAGTGAACTACTTGCAGTATAGCTTGAATAAATGGCAGATGCGGCGGTATCTTTATAAATATCCATCCACGTATATTGAATGCCGCTGCTTTTATTGCCTTCAAGATTCATTGTTACTGTAAGAGCGCCGCTGCCGGTATAATTTATTTTCCACCAATCAATACTATCTCTTGCATTATTGTAATAAAAACCAACATGCCCAGGTGTTTCTGTATTTGCAGGTAATATTTTAGCCTGATATGGTTTTGCATTAGGTTCAGCATCTGCTGTATAAGTGTAAGTGAATAAGCTGTCTCTAAGACTATATGGAGCAAACTTTGTATTATAGTAACAATTTATTCTTACGTAATACGTGCCTGGAGCAAGACCATCAGTAAATACATTGAATTTACCTGTTGAATATGCTGAATTGATTAATGTAGTTCCATCATGATCAAATAAATAAATCCAAACATATTCTCCATTTTCAGGTGTAAGCGATAAACGCAGGTAACCATCTTTATTTGTAGTTATTTTATACCAGTCTGCACTGTCTCGATGATTATTATAATAATAGCCTGTATGCCCTGTTGTGCTGTCGTTTAAATTTAATGTTATTGCTTGTTCTTTTGTATCGTTTGGTTCTGTATCGTTCGTATCAGAAGGTTTGGTAAGTGTATTAGAAAGTGTATATGGCGCAAAATCACTATTTGGATAGTAGCAAATTACTTTTATAAAGTAAGTTCCTGCTGCCAATCCATCAGTATTTACATTAAAGGTACCCGTACTATATCCAGAATTAAGTAAAGTAGTGCCATCATTATCATACAAATAAATCCAAACATATTTACCGTTGGCAGGTGTAAGAGATAAACTTAAAAGTCCGTCACTATTGGTTGTTACTTTATACCAGTCTGCGGTATCGCGATAATTATTATAATAGTAACCTACATGACCTTTTTTGTTACTGTTAAGTGGCAAGGTTAATGCCTGCGACTTTGAATTGTTTGGCTCCGCATCGTTTGCTTGTACTGGTTGCGTAAGTGCATCAGTAATATTATAGCTTGTGGTATCAGTACTATAATAACAAACTACTTTTACATAATAAGTACCTGCAGCAAGCCCATCCTCACTTACTGTAAAAGTTCCGGTTGAGTAACTTGAATTAAGCAAAGTTGTACCATCATTATCATACAGATAAATCCATGTATATTTTCCGGATGGTGTAAGGGTAACATCTAATTTTCCATCACCGGTTGTAGTTATTTTCCACCAGTCCTGATCGCCTGTTGGAGAAATCTTTCCGGCATTACTGCCGTTTAATACAAGTGTATTTGCATGAGCTTTATCATTATTCGGCTCTGTTTCGTTAGCCTTTGCAGTAGTATATATTATGCCGCTTAAAAGCAAAAGCAAGAGTAGAAATTTTTGTTTCATTGTACAGATTTTATATTTTGATTAAAGGATAAAAAGTGGAAAATCTATTAAGCATGTTAGGTTTGGTTTATGAAAATAAGTTCAATTTTTATTGATAATTTTTGTTATTCTGCAAGTGTGTTTTAATACTTAACAAGTGCTGCATTTTACCTGACAAAAGAAAAATCGTAAGTTTCGGTTTAATATTTATTATCATAAAACAGAAATTGATATTTATAATCATGAGCGATTTAAGTTCAGGTTTATTTAAGACAGTTTATAAAAGCAGTTTTTTACATATCAAATGTATAATGATGTTGATAAGAAAGTCAATACCCAACGTTGGGTAAATTTATTTAGAAGGATGAATGCTTTTACCGGCGTGTGTTTCAGAAGTTACGGCAAACTGTTTAAGTTAAGATATTATGTTCCTTCACAAATTGTATTAATGAAGCTTCACCCTTTGTTTTGGTTTTGCGATAGATATTTTTACGATGTGTTTCAACAGTACGCTCACTAATAAAAAGTGTATCGGCAATTTGCTTATTGCTGTAATGTTTAATAATGCATTGAATAATTTCTAATTCTCTCGGCGTAAGATTTAATTCCTCATTTTCATTCTTAATACTTTTATATACTTCATATTGCTGCAAAGCATCAGTAGAGAAATATTTTTTCCCAGAAGAAATTTCTTTGATGGCTCTTAATAATTCCTGCTGGCCTGCTGATTTGGGAATGTAACCATCTACTTTGGCCACCTCAATCATTTTCGTAATCATTCCTCCCTCCTCACTCATAGAAAGCGCAAGTATTTTTATATGCGGCATTTCTTTTTTTATTTTCATTGAAAACTCTAAACCATTCATTCCATGCGGTATGGTAATATCGGTGAGAATAACATCTATTTTTTTTGATTGAAGAAGAGTAAGCATGTCTTCCGCAGAATTGGCTTCTGCAGTTATTTCGAGTTCTTTGTTTAATTGCAATAACAACTTTAAACCATCAATTACAATCTGATGATCATCTAAAATTGCAAGGCGTATAGGATTAGATGGCATGCATTTAAAGATATTAAATTAAATTCTTATTACGGAACATACAGCGCAATAATTGTACCCTTGCCCGGCGTGCTATTTATTTCTAATCTTCCGTTTAAAAATTCAATTCTTGATTTAATATTTTTTAAACCGTTTCCTATGTTTAATTCTTCAATATTAAAGCCGCAACCATTGTCTTCGATAATAATGTCTGTTTCATTATCAGCAGCAATCATTGAAACATCGAGTCTCGTTGCGTTTGAATGCTTCAGCACATTTTGCACACATTCCTGCATAATACGATAGATCATTATTGCTTTGTTTTCTTTCATATGCGAAAAATCACCATCAGCATTGAAATTTATTTTTAAATTTTTGTGATGAATTTTATCAAGGAAGTCTTTAATTGAATTCACTAAACCTGCACGCTCAAATGCTTGCGGCATCATGCTATGGCTTAAACTTCTCACTTCTGTTGTTGATTCTTTCAATAATATATTGATGTTATTAAAAATTTCTTTTTGCTTGCTTTCAAGTAAAACTGTATTTCCAAGCGCCTCAAGATTAATTTTTGCAACAACCATTTTTTGTGCAACACTGTCATGCAAATCTGCGGCAATGCGTTTTCGTTCGTCTTCTTCAGCTTTCATTACAGCATTTGTAAGTTTTTTCTTTTGCTCCATTTCAATCGCCTGCAATTTTAATCGCTGGTTTTTCTTTCTGGTTTGAAAAAAAAGAAATCCGCTCAATACGGTAATTGCCAACACTGCTGCGATTGCATAAATCAAAAAATTTTTTTTCGTAAGTGCATATTGTTGTTGAATGATGGTGTTTTCTTTTTTTTGCACATCATACTTTGTTTGCATTTCGGCAAGTGCCTCTGCTGAATTTTTTTTATACAATGAATCTTTAAGCAGCATCAGCGTATCCATCACTTTACCATATTGAATATAATTTCCGGCTACTTTGTAATTCCTTGCAAGTGCGGTATATAAAATAGGAAGTTTTTCAAGCAAATTATGTTGATTTGCTATTGCGATCCCTTCTTTTAATACAGCAATGCCTTTATCTGTTTCATGATTATTTGCATACAAAAGCCCAAGTTGAAAAATATCAGAAACAATATAAAACGGATCACCAATCAGCTTTCTTACCTGTAAACCTTGTTGTAAAAGATATTCAGTTTGTTTTTTATCACCAAGATCATTTGTAATACCTGCATAAATAAAATAGCAATTGGCGAGATAAGAAAGATCGTTTTTTTTAAGAGCAAGATCAAGCGCTTTCTTAGCAAAATATGCGGCAGAATCATTCATGATTAAATTATTGTAAACTGCGGCGATATTTGAACACACAAAAGGTTGCCATTGCTCTTGTGGCAAGGTGTTTTGTTGCTTTAATGCTTTGAAGAACCAGTTCAATGCATCCCGGTTTTGATTTAACTCCATGTAAGCCCAGCCAATCGAATTTTTTGCTCGAACCTGGGTTGCAACATCGTTTGTTTGTTCTGAAAGACGAAGCAACTGCAAACTGTTGCTTACTGATTCTTTTTGCTTATCTAAACGAATAAGCGTATTTGATTTTATTATTAAAAACTTTTTTTGTAACTCAATGTTTGAAGTTTTGTTTAGCGATGATAAACAAGAATCAATCAAATTTTCTGCAGAATCAAGTCGTCCTTCTTTGGAAAGAAGAATTGCTTCGTAATAATTGAGCTGAAGCAGTTCGTTTTTGCGATAGTATTTATGTGCAATTGCGTTTGCAAGCATGCAATAATTATAAAGCGAATCAGTATTTATTGAATTGGCTTCATCACACAAACGAAAAATTGCCTGTAATTTTTGATGATCATTTTTTGCAAGAAAAATATTGGTGCGTAAACTATCAATAAGCTTTGTTTGTGAAGAACAAACAAATACATGCAGTGTTAATGCAAACAGTAAGAAATACTTTAGTTTATTATAGGTCGAAAAAAGTTCGGTTTTGGTATTGATCATTACAACTTCACTTCTTTTTAAATACGAAAGAATTATGCGGAAGATATAACCGCAGTTTCTGCTACTCAAGATACATTAAGAATTGATGCGTTTTTATTTCTGTAATAATTTTTATTCCTGCAGAATTATATCATCGTTCACCCACAAAAAAAATATTACTTACCTAACTTTTAAAACTATTGAAGAGTAGTACTGCAAAATGTTTATAAGAATACATAAATCTTTTCTCGTTTCTTTAAATGCAGCTAAAACCATTGACGGCAATAAACTGAAAACATTTCTTTTGGCCATTAGCAAAAGTTATAAAGAAGAAATATTCAGTAACAGAATTTAATAATCAATTACCTGTTCAACTATTGTTTCAGGAATGGTTCTCCATTCATATTGTTGATTGCGCAACTGTGGTTCAAAGCCTGCTTCTTTAATTGCTTTTTGAATTGTTTTGTAAGTAAAGCGATGTGGCGCACCAGCAGCACTAACAACATTTTCTTCAATCATAATACTGCCAAAATCATTCGCACCTGCATGTAAGCAAAGTTGTGCGGTTTGTTTGCCAACCGTTAACCAGCTTGCCTGTATATTTTTTATATTCGGCAACATAATGCGGCTCATTGCAATCATTCTTATATATTCTTCTGCAGTAGTAAGATTATGTACGCCGCGTATTCTTGCAAGTAAAGTATCTACATCCTGAAACGTCCATGGAATAAATGCTAAAAAACCCTTTGTATGTTCTGGTTTTAAAGATTGCACTTCACGTATGCGTGCAAGATGAATAAATCTTTCTTCAATAGTTTCAACATGACCAAACATCATGGTTGCACTTGTTGTAATATTTAATTTATGCGCTTCGTGCATAATTGCAAGCCATTCATCTGCACCACATTTGCCTTTGCTTATTAATCGCCGTACACGATCAACCAAAATTTCCGCACCGGCTCCGGGCAAAGAATCAAGCCCGGCTTCTTTTAAAGCAATTAAAACTTCGCGATGTGTTTTTTTAGAAAGCTTGCAAATATGCGCAACTTCGGGTGGGCCTAAAGTGTGCAGTTTAATATTTGGGAATTCCTCTTTAATCTGTCTGAATAAATTCGTATAAAAATCAAGCCCGAGATTTGGATGATGTCCGCCTTGCAACAGAAGCTGATCGCCGCCATACTTTAAAGTTTCTTCAATCTTTTTCCGATATGTTGGCATATCGGTTATATATGCATCAGCACTGCCTGGAATGCGATAAAAATTGCAGAACTTACAATTAGCAATACAAACATTTGTAGTGTTTACATTCCTATCAATTTGCCACGTAACCTTTTCATGAGGTACTTGTTTTTTGCGCAGTTCATTTGCAACAAACATCAGTTCACTCAACGGCGCATTTTCAAAAAGATAAGTACCTTCTTCAACATTTAAAAATTCAAAATTTAGAGCCCGTTTATATAATGCTGCAACATTCATGTTTTTATTTTTGTCTTACTTAAAACAAATTGCTTTTTTTCTTTGCAAATTTACTAAGTAAAAAGTTCTGTGATACGTGTTTTAGAAAAGGCGATAATTGTTATCTGTGAGTTGTAAATTACCATTGATAATTTTAAAAGCACAGATGATGAGTGCAACTGTATTTTTGTAAACAATAATAATTATAACCTTAAAAATGGTTACGTCTTTAAGATTGATTTGCTTGTTAAAAAAATTTTCTTTTACGTTGAAAGAAATATTTCTAACAAGTATTCTTTTTTATTGTACCGGTATTACAGTTAAAGCGCAGGAAGAATTTGTGCCGCCGCCAGCAAAACTTGTTACCACAATGCAGTTTACTGTATTAACAGGCGGCATAATTATTTTACACGGAACGCTGGATACATTTATAGACAGTCTAAATTTTGTGCTCGATACTGGCAGTGGTGGCATTTCTATGGATTCAAGTACATGCCAGTATTATAATTTTTCAACAGAGCCAAGTGATAAACTGGTACGTGGTATTGCAGGAATGAAATATGTTTCATTTGCAAAAAATCATACACTGCATTTGCCGGGCATTACTGTTTCTGATCTCGACTTTCATATAAACAATTATGAAATTCTTTCGAGTGCCTATGGGATGAAGATTGATGGCATTATCGGTTATAGTTTTTTCCGCCGTTATGTTGTTTTTCTTGATTATGATAATCAAATCATGAAAGTATATACGCCGGGAACAATAAAATATCCACGCGGCGGCTATTTATTAAAACCACAATTTTCTACATTGCCCATGCAATTTGCATCTATAAGAGATAACAGAACAATAATTGGTAAATTTTATCTTGATACAGGTGCCGGTTTATGTTTATTAATGAATGATGATTTTGCGCATGACAGTTCTGTATTCAAAAAAAAGAGAAAATCTTATCCAACACAAGCAGAGGGTTTAGGGGGTAAAACAGATATGCAACTATCTGTTGTAAAAGAATTAAGAATTGGACCATACCGTTTTAGAAATGTTCCGGCGTATGTTTTTAATGATGAATACGGCGTAACAAATTACCCTGTTTTAGGTGGTCTTATCGGCAACGATATTTGGCGCCGGTTTAATGTATTTCTAAATTATCCGCAACAGGAAATTTATATTAAACCCAATAATCATTTTCTTGATTCATTTGATTATTCTTATACGGGGCTTGGTTTTTATTTAATTGATGGCGCAATAACCGTTACAGATGTTATAAAAGGTTCGCCTGCAGAAAAAGCAGGTTTTGAGCAGGGGGATATTATTTTAGGTGTTGGCAATAACTTTTCAAATAATATACAAACATATAAGGTACTGCTGCAAAATGCAAAAGCAAGAATTAATCTTGTTATTATGCGTAAAGGTCAGCCCATAGTTATAGAAATGAAGATTAAAAGCATATTGTAAATTTGCAATTACATTAATGTAAATCATTAATCGCATTAAAGAATTTTCCGATTATAATTTTATATAATGATAAAATACAATCGTTTTATTTTAAATAACGGATTGCGGGTATTGGTGCATGAAGATAATGCTACACCCATGGCAGTAGTGAATATTTTATACGATGTAGGATCAAGAGATGAAGACCCATCCAAAACAGGATTCGCGCATTTATTTGAACATTTAATGTTTGGCGGCAGTATAAATATTCCTGAATATGATGAACCATTGCAACGTGCCGGCGGCGAAAACAATGCATACACAACAACCGATCTTACCAATTATTATTGTCAGTTACCGGCAGAAAATATTGAGACAGCTTTCTGGCTTGAAAGTGATCGTATGCTTAGTCTTGCATTCAGCAAGAAAAGTTTAGATGTGCAACGAAAAGTTGTGTGCGAAGAATTTAAAGAACATTATATCAACAAGCCTTATGGTGATGCATGGCACAAAATGCGGGAGCTGGCTTACAAAGTGCATCCTTATAAATGGATGACAATTGGAAAAGAATTAAAACATATTGAAGAAGCGCAATTAGCTGATGTAAAAAATTTCTTTTTTAAATATTACAGACCGAACAATGCAATTCTTGTTGTTGCAGGAAATGTAAAAACAGA
>JAICKT010000337.1 GCA_025927795.1 Parafilimonas sp.
AGTGCAGGAAACTTTTTTGCAGGTGGCGATTTTACACCATTTGGTTATTATGGCTTAACAAGAGTAACGAATAAATTGTTCAGAATTGATACTATAAACGGTTATCAACAACTTATCAGTACTATAATACCGAATACAGGAACTTGGGCAGGGCTTGCATGGGATCCTAATGGCGAACAACTTTATGCAATGTCATCCTTCGGTACACAATCAGAATTATATAAAATTGATCTCGTTACAAGCAGCGCACAATTTGTGGCAACTATTCCTGTTTATTATCTCATTTGGATTGCTATTGATAATAATGGAAAAATGTATGCATTATCAAATAACGATAGGCACATATATACAATAAACAATCAAACAGGTGCTGCAACTGCATTGCCTAATGTATCTGATGCAGGATTTAATTATGCGCAGGATGCTGATTTTGATCCACTAACAAACACTTTATATTTAAGTGCTTTTACTGCAAGGCAAAATAATATTGGTGATCTTCGCACAGCAAATACTACAACAGGTACAGTAAATACTGTAGGTACTATTGGTGCAACGCCATACAATGAAATGGATGCAACAGCAATTGCAGGTTACACGTATAAATATACATGGTCACCTTCAACAGGATTATCTGATGTTCATGATGCAAATCCTTTTGCAAATCCTGCTGCTACTACTACTTATAAAGTAACGGTTAAAGATTTATGCGGCAAACAAGCTACTGCGAAAATTAAAGTAATCGTTAATAGCTGCATTGGTAAAGAATTTGATTTTGCTGATGATGCTACAACATCAGCATTATCTTCATATTCAATATTTCCCAACCCTGCAAAAAACAGTGTTACCATCACATTGCCTGCAAGCGCAAAATCATCTGTTATTACAGTGTATGATATAAATGGAAAAATAGTTTTGCGCAAAAACTTAAACAGCAACAACACTTCAGAACAAATAAATATAAGTGGTTTTGCAGCCGGAATTTATCGTGTAGTTTGGCAACAGGAAAATAAGCAATACGTATGGAAATTGGTAAAGCAATAGAATAGTAATTTTGTTTGATGAATAAAGGAGCAGAGAAATTTGCTCCTTTTAATTTATATAGCTTCGGCTAATTGTTTTTGTTGCAATGTTTCTTCTTCCTCTTTATTTATATCATGAATGTATTGCACTTTAAGATGATCGTATAAAGAATGTTTATCAACAATCATTGATACAATACTGGCGATCATACCTGCAAGCATTAAATGAAAAATAACATTATGCCTGTCCGTCATTTCAAGTACGAGTATAGCCGAAGTAAAAGGTGTGCGTGTAATACCTGTAAGAAAGCCTACCATTCCGCAAAGAATTATTACATTACTGTTTACTGCTGAAAGATGAAACCATCCTGCCATTGCAGAACCAACACTTGCACCCGCACTTAATGCAGGCGCAAATACGCCACCTGCTGTGCCTGTAGTAAATGATAATATTGAACCTCCCATGCGCGCAAGCGGAAAATACCATGGTGAATATTTTTGCGCGGTAAATAATGTACCTGTCATTAATTCTTTGCCCGAGTTTAATACAACATCGCCTAAAAAAAATGCAGCAAGTGCAATTACCAAAGCACAACAAACAACGTAAATAAAATGATGAGATAATTTTTTAAAGCTGCTCTTCCATTTAACAATCATCAGCATCCATTTACCAGTAAAGCTTCCACATAAACCTGCGAGAACGGCAACTAAAATCACACAAAAAAATACTGATGCAGAAGGATTATTTATTGCAGGATAACCAACATAAAGATATGGACCCAATAAACCCTGTGCGGTTAAACCGGCTATAATAACGGCTGTAAATAATGCAGTCTTAAAATAACTGATATGTGTTTTGGTAAGTTCTTCAACCGCAAAAACAATTCCGCCAAGTGGTGTATTAAATGCAGCCGCAAGTCCCGCAGCTGCACCTGTCATTATCATGTTGCGCTTTGAAATTTTTGGCCACCATTCGGGTAGCCATAAATTTATTTTTCTGAATACAGAACCGGCAATTTGAATAATCGGGCCTTCTTTGCCAATAATACCGCCGCCAATTGCCATAATACAACTCGATATAATTTTTGCTATGATGATGCGAATACTTAAAAGCTTATCAACTTTATGATTTTGTTTTGGATTGGCAAACTCAATGGAAGCCATTACTTGCGGAATGCCACTGCCTTTCGCGTACGGTGATAATTTTATAATAATTATCCATGCAATTACAAAACATACAGGCGCAGTAATAAATATTGCCCAGTTTGTATGATGAAAAACAGATAACGATAATTGTTCTGCAAGAGAAAAAATCTTTGAATAAAAAACTGCAATTAACCCTGCAATTAAAGAAGCTATCCAAAAAGGAATTGCCTGTAATAAGTTTTGTTTAAGACGTTCGTTGCGTATCCTGTCAAAATATTTTTTCCCATTTTCACGAATAATTTTAAATATCTGCATTAAATTTTTATTGTGAAGCGTGCAAAGATAATATCCGATTAATCAAGCTTTTTAAATAATAAATATCTATCCTGTTTTATCAGATTGATTAACTGTAATTTTATTTTAAAAGTTTTAAACCTCTACATTAGCATAAAAAAAATTCTTATCATTCAACATTATTATGGAATCAGAAAAAATTATAGGAATTGATCTTGGTGCAACTAATATTCGCGGAGCTGTTATATCAGGCAATGAAATTTCAGAAATAAAATCGCAACGAATAAAAAGCAATGGAACCGAAGAAGAAGTTTTAGAAGATGTTTTTTCTTTAATTGATAAATTAAAAGAAGAAAGCACAACTGCGATTGGTATTGGTGTACCCAGTGTTGTTGATACCGAAGAAGGCATTGTGTATGATGTGGTATATATTCCTTCGTGGAAAGAAGTTCATTTGAAAAAAATATTGGAAGAGCGTTATAAAATTCCTGTGTTCGTAAATAACGATGCAAACTGTTTCGCACTTGGTGAATATTATTTTGGAAAAGGGAAAGGTTATAATTCGGTAATTGGATTGGCAATTGGAACAGGTGTGGGCGCTGGTGTTATTATCAATAATAAATTATATGAAGGTGCAAATTGTGGCGCCGGTGAATTTGGTATATGCGATTATCTTGATAAAGTTTATGAATATTATTGCAGTGGTTCATTTTTTAAAAATGTTTATAATCTCGATGGAGAAAAAGTTTTTATACAGGCAAAAGAAGGCGATGAAATTGCTTTAAAATTATATGCCGAAATGGGTATTCATCTCGGTAATGCAATTAAATTAATCCTATATACTTACGATCCGCAATTAATTATTCTTGGTGGCTCTGTTGCAAATGCTTATCAATTTTATAAAGAAACAATGTGGCAGCAAATTAAAACATGTGTATTTACAAAAATAGCAGAACGTATTAAAATTGAAATTTCAGAATTAAAAAACAGCGGTATTCTTGGCGCTGCATCTTTATACTATAATCAATTAGTTTAGCTTGTGTTAAAGCAACAAACAAGCGTTTAACATCAATTTATAAAATGCTGATTAAATTAAATTGATCAGAAGTAATCTATTATTCATAACAATTTAAAATGATTTTTATGAAAACGATTTTACTTACAATCAAAGAATTTTTCAGTATTAAGAATGGTTATGTTTTATTATACAGTAACCTGTAATTTGTTTGATTGCTCAACGAAAATTAAAGAAGCTTCTTTTTAAATGCATTCCTTTATATCCTGCATCAATCTGCGCGCAATATTATTTGCAGTTGTTTCAAAATTACTTTCCGCATAAATACGAATAATCGGTTCTGTATTACTAGTTCGTAAATGCACCCAATCATTATCAAATTCTATTTTTAAACCATCTTCTGTATTAACAGGATTGTTTTTGTATTTGCGCTGAATATTTGAAAATATTTGGTTTACATCAACATTCTTACCTAATTCAATTTTATTCTTGCTGATGAAATAATCAGGATACTGTCTTCTTAACTGGCAAACAGTTTTTCCGTTATGCGCAAGATGTGTTAAAAACAATGCAATGCCAATCAGCGCATCACGTCCATAATGCAAGTCAGGCACAATTATTCCACCATTTCCTTCACCACCAATTACAGCATTTACGGCTTTCATTTTTTCAACAACATTTATTTCTCCAACCGCGCTTGAATAATATTTGCCACCATTCTTTTCTGTAATATCTTTTAATGCCCGGGTTGAAGAAAGATTGCTTACGGTATTTCCTTTTTTATGCTGCAGTACATAATCAGCCACTGCAACCAACGTATATTCTTCGCCAAACATGCTTCCATCTTCACCAACAAAACACAACCTGTCAACATCAGGATCAACAGCAATTCCCAAATGCGCCTGTTGCTTTACAACTTCATTACTTAGCTGCGTTAAATTTTGCGGCAATGGCTCAGGATTATGCGCAAACCTTCCATTCACTTCATCATTTAAAACAATTATGTCTTTTATGCCTAATGCTTTTAATAAAGCAGGAACCGCAATTGCGCCGGTGCTGTTTATTCCATCTATAACAATTTTAAATTTTTTCTTTTTTATAAGCGATGCATCAACAAGATTATATTGAACGATAGCTTCTATATGCTTATCAAGTGCTGCTGTATCTGTTGTAATATTTCCTAATTTTTCAACGGAAGAAAAATTAAAATTATCCGCATCTGCAATATCAAGCAACTGCTTCCCATCTTCAGCATTTAAAAATTCTCCCTTATTATTCAGCAGTTTTAAGGCATTCCATTCAGTTGGGTTATGGCTTGCCGTAATAATGATGCCGCCATCAGCATTGTGCTGCAATACGGCAAACTCTACAGTTGGTGTTGTGCTTAAATTAAGATCAATTACATTTATTCCGCAGCTTATTAATGTGTTTATTACAAGCTGCATTACAAAAGCTCCGCTTATGCGTGCATCACGCCCAACAACAACATTATAATTTGCTTTTTTGTTTTGATTTTTGAGCCAGCTTGCGTAAGCTGATGTAAATTTTACAATGTCAACAGGGCTTA
>JAICKT010000664.1 GCA_025927795.1 Parafilimonas sp.
TAGCATAATGAAAATATGGATGCGGATAGTTTGCATCGCTTTTTATGGCTGCTTTAAAATGTGTTTCTGCTTTTTTATAATCATCAAATTGCGTTTTATACAACCAGCCTAAAGAATTATGTGTTGGTGCATGATCAGGTTCGTCGTATAATATTGTTTCAAACTTGCGCAAAGCTTCTACATGCTGACTTTTTTTTATATCAGCTTCTGCTTCTAAAAATAATTCTTCAATGTTCATATAAAAAGTTATTACAAAGAGACCTGTTAGGTTTTTTAAACCTAACAGGTCTAATCATGTTACCATCCGAGCAACCATGCAAAAATTAAAGGAGCAACAATGGTTGCATCGCTTTCAATAATGAATTTCGGTGTATGGATATCCAATTTTCCCCAGGTAATTTTTTCATTCGGCACAGCACCTGAATAAGAACCATACGAAGTTGTTGAATCACTTATCTGGCAGAAATAACTCCAGAAAGGAACATCATGCCATTCCAAATCCTGGTACATCATCGGCACAACACATATTGGAAAATCACCCGCAATACCACCACCAATTTGAAAAAATCCAACACCTTTTCCGGATGAATTTGCGCGATACCATTCCGTTAAATAAACCATGTATTCAATGCCGCTTTTTACAGTGCTTGCTTTCAATTCTTTTTTTATAACATAACTCGCGAAAATATTTCCGGTAGTACTGTCTTCCCAACCGGGAACAATAATGGGAATATTTTTTTCAGCAGCGGCAATTATCCAACTATCTTTTTTATCAATCTCATAATATTGTTCAAGCTCACCACTTAAAACAGTTTTATATAAAAATTCGTGCGGAAAATATCTTTCACTTTTTGCTTCTGCATCTTTCCATTGTTTCACTAAATGTTTTTGCAAACGACGAAATGCTTCTTCTTCCGGAATGCACGTATCAGTAACACGATTGTAATGATTTTCTAATAAATCCCATTCATCTTTTGGCGTAAGGTCACGATAATGCGGCACACGTTTATAACTGCTATGCGCAACCAAATTCATTACGTCTTCTTCAAGGTTAGCGCCAGTGCATGTTATAATTTGCACCTTATCTTGTCTTATCATCTCAGCAAGAGAAATTCCAAGTTCTGCTGTGCTCATTGCACCGGCAAGCGTAATCATCATTTTTCCACCTTCATTCAAATGTGCTTCATAACCTTTTGCTGCATCCATTAATGCAGCAGCGTTAAAATGACGATAGTGATGTTCGATAAATTGTGATACAGGTCCTTTACTCATCTTAAAATTTTATAGCGACAAATATAAATCAGTTTTCAGTCTTGAGTTTTCAGTTTCACCCACGTTTCACGATCGACGATTCACGACATACACGCCTGCTAATATCATCATCAAACAAACAATTTCTAAAGCTGTGATTGATTCGCCAAAAATCAATCCCCAAACAATTGCAATAACCGGAATGCCATACGTAACAGTTGATGCAAAAATGGAACCTGCTGTTTTCACCAATTTATAAAACCAGATTGTTGCAATCGCAGTGCCCATAATTCCTAATGTTGA
>JAICKT010000094.1 GCA_025927795.1 Parafilimonas sp.
AAAATGATTATGCGTGTGCCCGGCATCGGTATTCAATCAGCAAAAAAAATTGTAGAAGCAAGAAAGTTTAATCAGCTCAATACGTTGCACTTGCAAAAAATTGGTATTGCATTAAACCGTGCAAAATATTTTATTACAACAACAGATGTGCATTATTTAAAAGATTATCAGCCCATGCAGATAAAAGAATTTATTCTTAATGAAGGCAGGAGTAAATACGAAACAAATTTTTCAACACAGATGAAAATGTTTTGATAAATCCTGTAAATCCTTTAATCCAATAAATCGTGGTTCAGACAATTATTTACAACGGCAGCTTTGAAAATTTTTTTACTGCCGTGTTTGAAATATATGAATATAAAATTGCCGAACCAGACATTCAAAAAGAAACCAGCGCAAACACAAGTTTATTTGGTGCACACATCGTTCATGAAAACGAAGAGAAGGCTGCAAGAGTTATAAAATCTCTACAACAAAAAATAACGCCGCTTGCTTTCAGGAATTTATATAAATCTTTTTTGAGTGAATTGCCAAACATTGAAAATGTGATGCTGCGATACATTCGTTATGTTATTCAATCTTCTAATTCTGTTGAAAGAAATTTTAGCAACAGCGATGTTTTGATGATAGCACAAACTGCAAAAAAGGTTGACAGAGAAAAACATCGCATGGAAGCATTCATTCGTTTTCAAAAAACAAAAGACAAATTGTATTATGCAATTGTGCAACCCGATTTTAATGTGCTTCCATTAATTATAAAACATTTTAAAGATCGGTATGCAGATCAGCGATGGTTAGTTTATGACGTGCGCAGGAAATATGGTCTATACTATGATCGTGAAAATGTAACAGAAGTAAAAATTGATTTTACAGAAAGAATAAATGATACGCTTGCAAAACAAAATATTTATGATGATCAGGAAGATTTGTATCAATCGTTATGGCAGGTATATTTTAGTAGTGTCAATATCAAAGCAAGAAAAAATTTAAAGCTTCATATTCAGCACATGCCTAAACGGTATTGGAAATATCTTACGGAAAAACAACCAACAGATTTAAAGAATGGTGTTTGAAAACCACTTAAGTTTTTTTTAACTATTACACATTGCTTGAAGGCAACCATTTATTTTAAACAATGGTTTTCTTATCAACTTTAATATGAAAAATAGGATTACGAAACCGGCAATCAAACAATAAATTGCTTTAAAAATATATACTTCTCTTGCATAACGGTTACGAAATTTTATTAAGCGTCTCCTGAAATATTAAATTTGTATCATTTCATTAATCTACTTTAGTTCTACTTAAACTTTGGCTATTGGGCAACAACGTAGAATGGGACTGGAAAATTGATCATAAGATCAGTTTATTTAACTGGAACCTTAAAGAAATATGGCAGTACAAAGATTTGCTGATGCGCTTTGTGCGGCGTGATCTTATTGCCAATTACCAGCAAACAATTTTGGGCCCGTTCTGGATTTTATTACAGCCAATACTTACAACCATTACATATTATATCATCTTTGGAAGAATTGCAAAGATTTCTACTGAAGGTATTCCGCCATTATTATTTTATTTGCCCGGCATTATTACCTGGAGCTATTTTTCAGATTGTCTCAACAGTACGATGTACACTTTTTTACAAAACTCAACTTTATTTTCAAAAGCATATTTTCCGCGACTTATTGTTCCGTTGAGCAACGTCGTATCACATACTGTTCGCATGCTTGTACAACTAACTTTGTTTATTGTAATTTATGTTGTGTATGTTTTGATTAATCATTCCGCACATATTTCACCTGCCATAATTTTATTACCATTCGTGTTAGTGTTAACTGCGGCGTTTGCATTAGGCACAGGATTACTCATCAGTGTAATTACAGCGCGCTACCGCGATCTTGATTATGCACTGCAATTTATTTTGCGGTTATTCATGTTTGCAACACCGGTAATTTACCCGGCATCAATTGTTCCGGCTCAGTTAAAAACTTTATTTTGGCTTAACCCGCTTACACCCGCAATTGAAACATTCAGAACAGCATTTTTTTCAACAAATAATTTGGAAATACAACCATTGCTTATAGCAACTTTATTAACCATAATTATTTTAATTGCCGGCATGGCTTTTTTTAAAAAGCTTGAAACAAAACTAATGGACATAATTTAATGAGTGCAGTGATTATAAAAGCAGAACATGTATCAAAACATTATCGCCTTGGAAAATTAGGTTCGGGTCGTTTGCGCGAAGATGTTGTTACCTGGATAAAAAGAAAACCGGTTGCTGATGAAATAAATAATAATTCAAAACAGGAAATATGGGCTTTGCGCGATGTGAGCTTTAATGTAGAGCAGGGCGAAGTGCTCGGTTTTATTGGCAACAATGGCGCGGGCAAATCAACGCTGCTGAAAATTATTTCACGCATAACGTTGCCCACACTGGGTTGTGTTTATGGCAAGGGAAGAATTGCAAGCCTGCTGGAAATAGGAACAGGTTTTCACATTGAACTTACCGGCCGGGAAAATATTTATCTCAATGGCAATATACTTGGTATGAACAAAAAAGAAATTACATCAAGGCTCGCTGAGATAATTGAATTTTCCGGTGTTGAGCGTTTTATTGATACGCCTGTAAAAAGATATTCAAGCGGCATGTATATGCGGCTTGCATTTGCAGTGGCGGCACATCTTGATCCTGAAATTTTAATTGTTGATGAAGTGCTTGCTGTTGGCGATGCTGAGTTTCAGCGTAAGTGTTTAGGCAAGATGAAAGAAGTATCGGCACAACAAGGCAAAACAGTTTTGTTTGTGAGTCATAATATGCAGGCGCTGAAAAATCTTTGCAATCGCTGTATTGCATTGGACCATGGAAAAATTGTTGATGAAGGCAAACCTGAAAATGTAATTGCTAACTACCTGAAAGGGCAGCAAAATAATTTCACACACCAGTCTTATGATGCCCCGGAAGCCGCTCCGGGCAACAATTATATACGCATTAAAAAAGCAGAACTGGTTGCAGATTATCTTGATGGCTTTGATGTAATTGATATTCGCACGCCGTTAAATATTCATGTTGAATTTTGGTACCAGGATGTTGAGCCCGGCGATTTAATTGTGGGTATCCAGTTATTTAATTTTGCAGGTGATTGCATTTTTGATATTTGTTCCGAAAGAAAAAAATTTGAAAATGGTTTGATAGAAATGAATTGTCATGTACCCGGAAACTTTTTAAACGATGGCTCATATTATGTTTCGGTTTCGTTTGTAAAAAATACAACGCAAAGAATTTTTTATTTTGATGCATGTCTTTCATTTGAAGTAGAAGATTACAGAAAAGATACTGCCTGGTTTGGAAAATGGATCGGTTATGTGCGCCCTTCTTTTCCTGTAATTGTAAAGCCAAAACAGTAATTGTTCATGCGCAAGTTTTCGCCTTATATTATAACACATATTTCTCTTGATGATGTTGACAAACTGGATCTAAAAAACAACAACTATTATATTGTAATCTGGTGTAATAATACACCGCTGGGGCATATTTGGTTTGATGCGCAGAAACCCTTTTCTAAACAAATATTGTTTACTGAAATTAAAAATGCCATTCATAAAACGGTTGCATTTTATATGCGATACAATGCTATTATTGAATGGGAGAAATTTTTAGCTGAAGAAAATTTTTCAGTGCTAAATGAAATGCTTGCCGAAGCAATAAAAAATTTTAAAACATCTGTCACCAAAGAAAAAATTGAAACTATTTCGGTTGTTATTTGTACGCGTAACAGAGCAGCAGCACTGGAAAAATGTATTCAATCGCTTTTAAATAATGAGGATAAAAAATATGAACTTATTGTTGTTGATAATGCGCCGGATAATGATGATACAAAAAAAATAGTTGAACAATTTCCGGATGTGCGTTATGTGTTTGAAGAAAGAAAAGGTTTGGATATTGCACGCAACACCGGCGCGAAAGCTGCGTCACACAATATTATTGCTTACACTGATGATGATGTACAAATACCCGCCAACTGGATAGCAAACATCAAATCCTGTTTTGCGAACCCGCTTACCATGGCGGTTACAGGACTTGTTATACCTGCAGAACTAAATACAGAAGCGCAATATATTTTTGAAAAAGACTGGAGCTTTAATAAAGGTTATTTGCCAACTGTTTTTAATCACCGCTATTTTCTCGATGCAAAAGATGAAGGTGTTCCTGCATGGGATGTTGGTGCAGGCGCAAATATGGCTTTCCGGCGCGAAGCATTTAATCTTGCCGGGTTATTTGATGAACGATTAGATGTTGGCGCAGCAGGCTGCAGCGGCGACTCAGAAATGTGGTATCGCATTTTGGCTGAAGGATGGAACTGCGTTTATTTTCCGCACTTGTATGTTTTTCATGAGCATCGTAAATCTTTAGAAGATTTGCGAAAGCAATTGTTCAGTTACATGAAAGGTCATGTTTGTGCTTTGCTGATACAACATGAAAGATATGGTCACAAAGGCAATTTAAAACGTGTGCAAAAAACTTTGCCGGCATATTATAAAAGCAGGTTTAAGAAAGAAATAAAAAAAATAATAACTGGTAAATTTTCTTCTATTGTTACCGAAATAAAAGGATGCATAGCCGGTAAAAAATATTATAAGCAACATCAAAATACTGAACAAAATAATCGTCTGGATTTTCCGCAGGATTTATACAATGATGTTGTTGTTGATGAACACACATTGGTCTCCATTGTTATTCCCTGTTATAACCAGGCGCATTTTTTAAAAGAAGCAATTGAAAGTGTGCTCAGCCAAACTTACAAAAATGTAGAAGTGGTTGTGGTTGATGATGGCTCAACTGATAATACACAGTTCGTTTGCAATTCTTATAATAACATAAAATATGTGCGCGCAGAAAGAGTTGGATTATCTGCTGCAAGAAATATTGGTGTACAATTTTCAAAAGGAGATTTTATTATTTTTCTCGATGCAGACGATTATTTATATCCCGGCGCAGTTGAAATAAACCTGTATTTTTTTTCGATGTATAAAAAAAATGCTTTCGTTTCTGGTATCTTTGATAAGATCGACGAAAAGGGATGTTATATACACTCAATTGCTGCTGAGTCTAAATCAAGCTTCATTTACCTTTCGCTGCTGCAGGGAAATTACATAGGGATGGAAGCAACTGTAATGTACAGACGTAAATTGTTCTTTTCTTTTCATTTTGATACACAACTAAAATCTTGTGAGGATTATGACTTGAATTTGCGTATAAGCAGGCATTTACCTGCATTGCATCATAAAAATAAATTGGCTGTATATCGAATGCATGAAAATAATATGTCAAAAAATAAAAATCAAATGTTAACTGCTGCTTTGTTCGTTTTAAAAAAGCAAAAAGAATTTTTATTGAATAATGAAGAGAAAGTTGCTTATGAGCAAGGCATTCAAAACTGGATTAATTACTATTCTTAATTTTGTGTACTATTTTATGAGTGACCGCATTCCCTCTTCACCCCCCGTTATTAAACCACTTCCGGAAAATATTGGAAGACCGTTATTGTCTGTAATGATTCCCGCTTATAATTGTTCGAAATTTTTAAGGCAGTGTTTGAACAGTGTGTTGCAGCAAGACATGGGTTCTGCTAAAATGCAAATACAAGTAGTGGATGATTGCAGTACTGATACGAATGTGCAATTACTTGTTGAAGAAACAGGGAAGGGAAGAATCGAATATTTCAGGCAGGAAAAAAATCGCGGCAGCCTGCGCAACTTTGAAACATGCATCAACCTTGCAAAAGGGAAATATATTCATTTATTACACGGAGACGATTTTGTGGATGATGGTTTTTATAAAGAAATCGAAAGTTTGTTTAGGGATTATCCTGAAGCCGGAGTTGCATGCACGGCTTTTTGGTATGTTGACGATAATAATAAATTTCTTTATCCTAACGACAAAATAAGTAATGAACGTGGCATTCTTAATAACTGGTTAGAAACAATTGCCCAAGGTCAAAAACTGCAACCGCCCGCCGTTGTTGTTAAAAGAGAAGTGTATGAAAAACTGGGTAGCTTTTTTGGTGTGCATTACGGCGAAGACTGGGAAATGTGGGTTCGTACTGCGGCACATTATCCATTTGCTTTTATACCTGTAAAGCTTGCCAATTATCGCGTTCACGACAATGAAAATATTACTTCATTATATTTTCAGTCGGGCCAGCATATTAAAGACGTTTTGAAAACGATGGACACCGTACAAAATTATCTTCCTGAAAACAAGCGCAAAAAAATTAAAAGAAATGCGAAAAAACATTGGTCTGTTTATTATGCGCGCACATCTGATATGGTATATCACAAATATCACAACCCAAATCAGGCAATAGCCCAGGCAAGGCTTGCATTTGATATGAATAAAAACCTGACTACATTTTTCTTCCTGTTTAAAATGCACATCAAAAAATTGATTCGCTACAAACTATAAGTCTTTCTGCAATAAAATATTTTATAGATACTTTTCTCGCTGCAATACATTCATTACATTATTTATTCTGCAATTCTGTTGAAAGAAATTTACAGTAAAGCAGATGTGCGGATGTTAAGCAGGACTGCAAAAAAAGTTGAACATGAAAAACATTGCATCGAAGTATTCATCCGCTTTTAAAAAATAAAGAATGAATTGTATTATGTACAAAAATATAAAACTGCATATTCACCATGCCAAAGAGATACTGGAAATATCTCAATAAAAACAGCCCAAGGTTTTACTGAATAAATGTTCACTTAAACTATCTTAAACAAACACTCTCTATTTTAACATTTCATGCTCAAAAAATTTCATCATTAGTTATTGCATACAGGCAACCATTAAATTGAAACAACAGTTTTTTTACTTAAACATTTTAGCATGAATAACAGAATTATTAAACAAGCAATTTTATTAGGTTTAACGGCTTGCGCTGCAGTTATCATTTTATTTGCATGCAGCAAAAGCGGTGGCGGTTACGGCGGTGGTGGAAACAATAATGGCGGTGATAGCAGCGGCACAGGCAACGGCGTTTCGATTGCAAGCATGGCTTTTTCATCAAGTGCACTTACGGTTACTTCCGGCACCACAGTAAAGTGGACAAACAATGATGCTATCACACACACTGTTACTGCAGATGATGGAAGTTTTAACAGCGGCAATATTGCACCAGGTGGCACATACTCCCATACATTTTCAAGTGTAGGTACATACGCATATCATTGCAGCATCCATCCATCTATGAAAGGAAAAATTACAGTGAACTATTAATTGGTTTGCTGAATTTAAACGTGTTTCGTAACTTTTATAACCTTATAGTTTAAAGAGCAGCTTGCATAATCAGGGTTTTTTATGCAGGCTGTTTTTTAATTTAAGATAGTCTAAAAAATAAATAACCTTCAACGATAAATTATTGTTACTGTTTTGGCTGATAGTGTTACCAAGATTTTTAAAATATTGTTTTTCTACCTGGTTTGAAAAATCCTGCGCAGCATTCTTCCATACCATATTTAAAAAGCTTCCCGGCGCAAATTCCCATGTGTAAACCATATCAACATTAAAATAATTTACGTTCTGGTTTGCATCCGGATGAAAACCTGCATTTGCTATAAGACTGCCATTATGTTGTAATAAATAAAAATCTTTATTATCCACGCTGCTTACATAATGTCTTACTCTGCATGTAATGCCCATCTTGTTTGTAAAACTATATTTAACGCTTACAATATGCTCAATTGTTTTTACGTCTCGTTTTGCAAAATTTATATCAGTACTGCCATCAATATATGTATATCCAACATCATTGTAAGCCGGCATAAATTGAATGCTTTGTGTGAATGATAGTTTATTGTTAAAGCGATAAGAATGCATCATGAATACATTCATTGAAAAATAATGATAAAAATGTACCCCGGTATTTGTTAGCCAGTCTATGTTGTAAGTATATTTTTTACTGTCGTTGCTTTCAAACCAGGATTCAATATTCACTGTTGCGCCGCGCTTAAAAAACCAACCTGTTGTTCGCGGCTCATAAAAATCATTTTGCTTAAAACTGTACCCAAAAAATACACCCATATACCAGAGCTTTTTACTCTGCACATTTGCATTAACATTTATTCTGTCGTATTGGTAAGTTTGATTTGTTGGTTCAATTTTTCTTGACAAATAACTCAATGTGTTATTGAAGTTAATATTGATTCTGTTCCACCAATCCTTCGGCTTTATCCAGTGATAACCTAAATAAACATAATGGTTCAGAAAATTATTATTCGTAAAATAACCCATATCATCGCTATTAAATTTATCATCTGTTCTTTCCTGCGAAAATTGAAAATTGAAATTGCCGCTGGTTTTATTAAAATGTATTTCATGATTGAAACCGGTTTGCGTTTTATCGCCAGGCAAATAATTAAAACGATTGCTAACCGCAAATTTTCCACCGAGATTATAAGTATTCGTTTTATCATTCAGTTCAAACAAACCGGCACTAACATTGGCATCATAATCACTACCGGAGCGCCACACATCTGTATTAACAAATGATACACTTGAATTATGTTTTAAGGTTTGATCCAGCACAATAATATTATAATTCGTAAGCGGATCTGTGAGCATTTTTCTTTGCTGTTTGTTTGATGTATTTTCTATAGTTGCATACTGCGCAGTTGTAATTGCATTTAAAAATCCAATACCTAAACCACTTTGCGTTCGTCCTGATATTTTTGTAGCATTAATGAGTTTTGATTCAGTTGGATTTTTTACTACCAGTTCATTGTTGCCGGTATCGTTGTACACATCATACATGTGAATGGGCTGTCCGCCAATTCTTCTTGAATAAAATAAATTTCCTTTACTAAAGAGTTCTGTGCCTTCTGTAAAAAAAGGCCGGTATTCATTATACTTTACTTCAAACGGCGTAAGATTTAGTACCTGATTATCACTTTGCACCTGCCCGAAATCAGGTATTAGTGTAGCATCTAAAGTAAACGCCTGGTTAATTCCATATTTCAAATCCATTCCGCCATTCACCTGGTTTGTCCAGTTTTTTTCTTCGGATTGATTATACGGATAGTGATTTTCATATATAGAAAAATAAGGCGAAAATTGTAAACGCAAAGGTGGTTTTATATTGGATAAACCTTTCCAGATTCCTTCTTGCGTAAGAAAGCCGTTTACATTCGGATCGACAGGATTCCATGTATATTGCTGTTCTGTTTTTCTTCTTCGTCTTGTAATATTGAAACCCCAATCCTGTATATCTTTTTTACCAAATCGTATAGCTGAAAATGGAATAAACATTTCAAAACTCCACCCGCTGTCTGTTATTACAGCACCACTTTTCCAAACAGAATTCCATGTAAAGTCTTCGTTATCCTGGTCTGGAACCGGTGGATTTTGTTTCGCGTCCCATTGTTCATTTAATGGTGTAACAAAATATTCAAAGCCATTTAATTTATCATTGTATGTATCGAAAATCAAACCCACATAATCGTTAGTACCAAAGCCATCGCGGCCAACAAGCTCTGTAGCTATACTATCTTTTGTGCGCTCATAACAAAAGCCGCCAAAATAAATTCCTTCATCATTATACATTAGATAAGAAACCGTTCTGTCTGCATGCTCTTCTATTCTTCCAACCGTTGGTCTAAATTCAACCAGGTCAGTCATAACAGCCGCATCTTTCCACGCAACTTCATTTAGAATACCATCAATGTTTACAACTCCTGTTGTGCGTTTTGCAGGTAAAATTCTTTGCGCTATGCTGCATAAAGAGAGCATTGAAAAAGATATGAGCAATGCAGCACAGTATTTCATACAGTTAAATTTTTTTGTAACGAGAGGAAGAAGGAATTGTTACTTTTTATTTTGAAAATTCAAAAGTGAATTACATGCCTGTACTAACAAGTTAAATTTATATAAGATGATTTTTTTACTTGACAAAAGGAAAAAGCATTCCACTGCTTTGCTTAAATCTAAATAGTTTAAAGCGTACTTCTATAAGTAAAAATTTGGCTTTAAAAGAGTTATTTCACAACAAAAGAAATATGTAAAAACGAGCGTGCTATTTAAAAAAATTTTGTTTATTGCATTCAGCCTCTATTTTATAATTCTTATAAAACCCCCTTAAATGAAAAAATATTTAATTGCCCCTGCTTTGCTTTTTATCTTTTTTGAAGCAAGTGCCCAACCCTGTACAAAATCGTTTCATATTGTAATCCTGGGTTCGTCAACAGCTTACGGCAATGGTGCATCTAACATAACTAAATCCTGGGCATATAAATATGCTGAGTATCTTAAAAGCATTAATCCCGGTTACATTGTAGATAACCTGGCAGTAGCCGGTACCACAACTTATTCTGCCCAGGCAGATAATTATGTGCCCCCACGAAACAGACCCCAACCGTTAGCGGGTCATAATATTTCAACTGCAATAAGATTACATGCAGATGCAATCATTATTAATTTTCCTACTAATGATGCTGCAGATAATTTTACACTAACAGAACAAGAAAATAATTTTAAAAGAATAACAAATAAAGCAGCTAATCATAATATTTTGGTTTGGGTAGCTACGCCACAACCACGGGATGATTTTAACGAAACGCAGATTAAGAGACAAAAAAAATTATATGATTGGATCATGAGTTTTTATGGCAATAAAGCCATCGATTTTCATACTGGTCTTGCTTCTGCGGCCGATAGCATATTGTATAAATACAGTGCCGGCGATGGAATACATTTAGATGATCGGGGACACGAAAGATTATATATTAGGGTCGTGAACGAATCAATACCTGATTCTTTATGCAATCTCAATAAGTCTGTACCAATTGCTGAACAATCGCCTGCTATCAATAAAAATAATATTTCAGGTACTTATTAATTTATACGCAGTTTTCTTTAAAAATTTATAGACTGTATATTCTTTATACTGCATCTATATTATTAAAAACAAACTTAATCTCACTAAAATAAAACAGGTGTTACAATTACTATAACACCTGTTTCTCAATTTTATTTATTCGCTTATTTAATCAGCTTCTTTGTATAACTGTCTTTATCAACCAGCAATTTTACTATATAAATACTATGCGGTGCATTGGATAAATTAAGTGGAATATTATATGTGCCCTGCGAAAGATCTCCTTTTCTGATGGTTTGAATTAACTGCCCGTTTAATGTAACAATTTGTACTGCAACATTAGATTGTTTTTCAGTTTGCAATTGAATGAATGTATTGTTTGACGGATTGCCAAAAATAGCCCACGCAAATTTTGAAAAATCAAGCTTAACAACAGAAGAATATCTTGAGCCTCCATCATTATCAACTTGTTTAAGCCGGTAATAATTTGCGCCACTTAATAATTTACTATTTGTAAAACTATAATTATTTACGCCAGTTGAAGTTTTAACAGCAGCAACAAAACCTATTGAAGAAAAAGTTTTGTTATCATGGCTTTGTTCAACTTCAAAACCTTTATTATTAATTTCATTTGCTGTTGACCACGTGAGTAATGCCTGGTTATTTTTTATTTCACCTCTAAAATTAAAAAGTGTAACAGGTAATACGCTTTCAAAAGAAAATTCATCAATACCAATGTAGTTTGAATTAGTACCTGTTGAACCAGCATCTGTAACAAAATAACGGAATGCTATTCTGCCTGAAGATCCTCCCGGTGGTACGCTGATGGTATATTGGGTCCAGCCGGAATCAGGATATCCTCCTTCATCGTTTTCATCAGGTAAATCGAGCGTTGGGTTAATAGTTAACAACACTTCTTTAAAACTGCCAACACTTGAAGGTGATAAACCAACATTTGTACTTGCACCGTCTCTGCTTAACCGTACTTGAAGCCTGTCAGCATAATCTGATGGAAAAGTTCGTGTGTAAAATATAACCGCACCGCCATTGGTGAGGTTTAACTCCGGCGAAATTAGCCAGTTGCTTATGGTACCTTCAGCAGAGCGGCCTATGCTGTGATAATCTGCAGCAGCGTAAGAACTGTCTCCGCCGCTGTAAGCATTAAACTTACGTGGATCTCCCTGGATCCATTTTTGACCAGTGCTTCCATTAGTGGACCTATTAACTGTTATCCAGCCGGTTGCTGAAAAGTCATCAAAACCTTCTGTAAGCGTTGTAACCTGCGCTATTGTTTTATTATTTACTATTAATAAAGTAGTGAAAAATAAAACCTGCAGTTTTAAAAGAGTAGATTTTTTTACCATAATACGGGGGTATTAATTAAAAATGTTTTTTGATAGTTAAATATAACCGTTTTTATTTCAAATTATTTTAATTGTGTCCATTATGTCTATAAAAAAAATCTTATGTAGTATTGAGCAGAATACAATTTGGCAGTGTGAATGATGGTAACATCTGCGGATATTAAACTGTGTTATAAAATTATATAAGGTAAATCAATTCAA
>JAICKT010000194.1 GCA_025927795.1 Parafilimonas sp.
TCTGTATCTGAAGTAAAAGAATACAAAACTGTAAAAGCTCCGGCAGTTGAAATCTTAAAAAAGGTACCGCCACCATGTATGCCACCATGAGCCAGTCCATATAAAAAACCATCCGTGTTCTCAAAAAGATTTCCTACCGGATTCTGACCATCATTACCCCCTAAATTGTGCAGCACAGTATAAGTGCCTGTGGATGTAATTTTAAAAATTGTTCCTCCACCGTTACTACCGCCTGCATAAGTTATACCGTAGAACTTGCCGTCAGTGGCTTGTATTAAATCACTCTTGGAGTAACTACCATCGGCGGCAGAATTGAAATGTTTTAAAACTGTAAAGGAACTTCCTGTTTTATTTACTTTGAAAATCGTTCCATAGCCATAAGTGCCGCCCTGGTAAGTAATGCCATATAAATTTCCATCCGTTCCTTCCGTAATACTTCCATAACAATAACCGCCATCCGTTCCGCCATTGAAGGAATGAATTACAGTTACAGTTCCTGTTGGTGTCATTTTAAAAACAGCACCATAGCCACTGGCTCCTCCTGCTCTCGCAACTCCATAATAATTTCCATCACTCGACAGTACAAGATGACCACCCGGGTTTGCTCCGTGAGTATAATCAAAGCTGTAAACTATAGTAAAAACTCCGCTCGTAGTTATTTTAAAAATTGTTCCATAAGTATTAACACCACCAGAACTGGTCATTCCCCACAAATTACCGTCATGCCCTTTTATTAATTCGCCGTCGGGATATGCGCCATCATTTGCATAATCAAAGCTTCTGAGCAGTGTAAGTACTCCTGCAGGTGTTATTTTGAATATGGTGCCTGTGCCATAGGTTCCTCCGCGGTTAGACATTCCATAAAAATTTTTATCGCTATTCCTGTACAGGTTTCCGTTTTGCGTATTGCCCCAATCAGCAAAGCCTTTTATGATGGAAAAATTTGTGCCGGTTGATGTTATTGAAAACGCTGTTCCCTTTCCTTCGGGTCCGCCATTAGAAGTTAATCCTGTTAAAACATCCTGCGCCTGTACAACAGTTGTTATACATAAAAGGAAAACTATTATGCCTGCTACTTCACGAACACGCAGTGAGAGTGTAAAGAATATGTACATAAAAAATATTTTGAATGAAGAATTAAAAATGGTTGATACAAATTTCTTCAACGCAAATGTTTTTGTCAATAGCACAAAAGGAAGAGGGAACGGGTTGTACAGTTGTAATTTATGATAGGCGCGAAGCTCAGGAATATTATAAAAGCGAAGTACAAAAATTTACAGAAATGAAGCCAATGAATGTGCTTCACATTTCTATTTCAGGTACATTTTATTTATCGCCTCTGCTTTGTTTTGTACATGCAGCTTTTCATAAATATGGCGTATATGCTGTTTGATAGTATTTACTGTATTATTTAATTCTCCTGCAATCTCTTTATATAAATATCCCTTGGACATCAGGTTGAGAATCTTTTGTTCTTTGGGCGTAAGGTTATATTCGTTTTCTGAGAAAGTTTGTTTCTGAAAACGAATCACTAATTTTTTTGCAATCTCCGGATTCATTGGAGAACCTCCGTTATGCAGCTCCTGCAGTGACTCAATAATTTTTGCAGGAGAGGAATTTTTTAAAATATAACCCGTTGCTCCTGCCTTCAATGCTTCAAAAACTGTATCACTGTTTTCATAAATTGTAAACATCATAAATTGTATGGAATGATTTTTTTCATGCAACCTCCGAATGCATTCTACGCCACTCATTCCAGGTAAATTAATATCCATCACTACTATATCAGGCTGTAAAAAAGCCAACTGCGGCAATGCATCTTCTGCATTCGGAAATGTTTGCAGTACTTTAAAACAATCGGTCATGCTTATTATAGCAGCTATTCCGTTGCGAATATCTTCAAGGTCTTCTACTATGCAAACAGTAATCATTCCGGAGCTTTAAAATTAATAATCAAAAATATTTTTTTATTTTAAGATATGCCATCACCCAAAAGGAAGAGACAAGATTATTGTAGTTCCTGAACTGTTGAGAATATTCAACTGCCCATTTATTTCTTCTGCACGGCGCTTCATACTTTTAAGTCCATTTCCAAACTGCGTTGTTTTTTTGGGTTCAATCCCTTTTCCATTATCCGATATTTTTAACTCAAAATAATTCGTTCCAATTCGTGCCGTCACTAACACTTCAGTTGCACCGGAATGTTTTATAATATTATGTATTGCTTCCTTTGAAATAAGAAGAAGGTTTCTCTTTTGTTCGCTGCTTAATTTTATATCCGGAATATTTTCAGGCAGATTAAACCTAAAATTTATTCCTGCTATTTCTAATTGTTCTGCTGTTTGTTTTCTTGTATAAGCAAGAAATTCCTGCAGTGTGCTGTTGTCTGATTTCATTGTCCAGATGATATCATTCATTGACTCTACCAGCGACTGTGCGGAATTTGCAATTTTAACTGCATTATCCTTTGTTGCAGATGATGACTGTTCCGATAAACTTCCGGCAAGATACCGGATGGCTGTAAGACCTGAACCAAGATCATCATGCATTTCCATAGCAATACGGGTTCTTTCCTGGTCAACTGCCTGCTGCTTTTCAAAAATTATTTTTTGCTTTCTTATTTTAGCTGAGAAGTACCACTTAATAAACAACCAGCCTATAAATAAAACAATGATGAGTAAAGCAATTCTAAAAAAAGTTGTTTGCCAGAATGCTTTTGAAATTTCTATTTGCAATTCTTTTGTGAATGGACTTATTACTCCGTTCACATCATACACGCGGAGTTTGAATGTATAGTCACCGGGAGAGATTTTGCTATAACGCGTAAAATGTGTTGCGCTACTTTTAATCCAATCTTTATCATAACCTTCAAGTTTGTATTCATAAACACAATCATTGTTGTGTTGAAAAATGATAGCCGAAAAATCGAATGCAAATGTATTTTCGCGATGAGTGAGATGTATGTTATTTATTTCATTGGCACTGTTTGTTGCTTTGTATAAGGTATCATTAATGTAAATGTGCTCAATTTGTGCACGTGGCGGATAAAGATTTTTCAGAAATTTATCGGGATAAAAAGAAACAAGTCCGTTAGTGTTTCCTGCGATGCATTTTCCATCTGAAGAAAATGCGATTGCTGATACATTAAATTCATTTCCCGGCAAACCATCTTCCACAGTAAACGTTCTGTTCTGTTTATTTTTTTCATTATAATAATAAAGACCTTTTTCGCCAAACAGCCACAATTTTTTATTCTTCTCAAACATGCCGCTTAAACTTTGAAAAGGTATGTGTTCAACTGTTTGTTTTTGCAGCGTGAAATTGTTTTTGTCAAGAACAAATAATCCTTCACTTGTTGCTAAATAAACAAGATTCTGAATTGAATCACTAAAATATTGGCTGATGTCTGGTGAAAATAAAATTGACTTTTGCAGTACAGGTACTTCACTTCCCGGAAGCTGCTTTAAAATATACAAACTGTCATCACCAGCCACATATATGTATCCTGCTTCATCCTGGAAAAGTGCGTCGAAACTTTTATCATAAATATTATTCAGCTTGCTATATAATGATATAAGCGGATGTTCGGTTTCTTTTTTAATTTGGTATAATCCGGAAAACGTAGAGAAAATAATAGAGCCATCATGCAACCTTATCATATCCTTAATCCAACTGCTGCCAAAATTTGCTTCGGATAATTGCGGATAATATACCCGTTGCATGCGGTTGCTTGTTCTGTTGAATAAATACAATCCTTTGTTCGTGCTGCACCATGCATTTCCATTTTCTAAAAAAATCAATTTATAAATAGGAATGCTAAAGATGTTACCGTCTTCATCTGATGGTATAACGTGCCTGCTATTTGTAAATGTTTTATCAAAAACCCAAAATCCATCCTCGTCTTCAACAATGCACCAACAGTTTTCATTATTATCTAAGCCAGTCCATAAAATATTGGTTGAACCTTCTTTTTCATTAATAAAATGTTTTGCAAAAAAATTGCTCTCGATGCTTGCATAACTTGCACCACTGCCATAGCTGCCACACCATATATTACCGGATTTATCAAAGTAAACAGAAACAATATTATTGCTGCAAATGCTGAATGGATCTAACCTGTTATTTTTATAGTTGCTGATAAATTCGCGGTTCTTTGTATCAAACGTATAAACACCGGAAGGACCTGTTCCTATCCACAAAATACCATCAGAAGAAAGGGCTGCATATCTTAGTTCTTTTATCTTATCACCTTTCCAATGATCATAAGTTTTATAAGTGCAGTTAAGTGCATTTAAACAAATCAGCCCCTCATTTGTTGAAAGCCAGGTTGTGCTATCGTTCTGCTGCAGTGCATGAACAATTTGAAGCGGATGATGAAAAAAATTATTTCCATCCGAAAAGAAGCTTTGCTTTTTTATCAGCATGTTTTCTTTAAAAACAAGGTGAATGGTTCCAATACTTTGGTAAGACCAGCAATGAATGAAATGGGTTGATGAATCTATGTAAATAGTTCCATCCACTTCGCCCATATCACAAATGAAGCGCGATGTTTTTGTTTTTATATTAAATGCTCTTACAGATTTTGTTTTAGTATCAATAAACCAGAATTCCTGCGATGAAACAAATGCAACAGGAACACAAAATGTATTGTCCTTTTTTCCGCCGGGTCTGTCAACACCATAATGCGAAAATGTGTTGTTGCTGCGGTTAAAAAGATCAATACCTTTTTCATTTCCAATCCAAATCTGGTGTGCTGAGTCTTCAAGAATGCGTGTAATAAAATTGCTCGAAAGAGAGTTGGCTTTTTGTTCGTCATGCATAAAACTAATTGCCCGTGCACCATCATACATAGTAAGTCCGTTGTGGGTTCCCAGCCATATATAACCTTTGCTATCCTGCAAAAAATGATACACTATATTTTGCGCCAGCCCATTCTGCACATTGAGTTGTTTAAAATTATATTGCAGGTTGAGTGCTTGTGCAAAGCAATAATTTGCTGACGAAACAAATAAAATAAGTAATAGATATTTTATCTTACTGAGCATGGCAGCAATAGTTGGTATTTACCTAAAAAATCGCTTTAGAAATGTACGCTTATTAATTTATATTTATAATGAATGAGCAATGAATCTTGCAAGAAATATTTTTGCTTTTAACCAGATTACAGCACAGCACTTTTGTTAAAAAACAATTGCGCCAGTTACTTTGTTGCTATTAATACGTCTTAAAATATATTGATTGAATTAAACATGAAATGAGCCATAAAATTTTCGGGCAACTTTATACAAAACAGTGATGAAAATTTTTATGCCGAATTACATCTGGCAAATGAAAAACAAAAAATATACAGATGAAAAATAAAAGTTTACTTGTAATGTTGTTTACTCTTTCTGCATCAGTTGTAATGGCACAGAACGACACCCATAAAATGAGTGACACACAAAAAGCGCAAGCTGCAAAAGCTGATGTGTATATTATAAATTCTAAAAATAAAATCACAGACAGCATTACAACAACAATTAAAGATACTATAGCTACAAAAAAATCAAGAAAACAATCTTGTTTAAAGCGCAATAAAAAAAACTCCTGATGCGGAGCTTCTTTTATTTTAACGATGAATCAATATGTTTTAATGCACAAATTTCTGTTTACTAACAGCACCTTTAAATGCATCTCTAAATGTTTTCGTTTGTAAAGTATTATTAACTGATTGCAGATTGCTTTTAGCTATTGCACCGGATATATTTTCAGAACCGGTTTGAGCAAAACCAAATACACCTGTGTTAATATAAGTAAGAATAGATTTTAAACAGTTTTCATTTACGTCTCCCCAATTCTTGTCAACGCCGTCTGCCGTGGGGTGATCAATTGTAAAACCATTAAAGTAATTCCCGTTACCATCTTTATTAACTGTTCTAAACGAAATAGGAAATGTGTACCAATCACCCACAGGAATTGGAAAAAAGCCTACAGGTTTTCCATAAGTATTGTAGGCAGGTCCTACCAATGTTTCATTTACAAACGGTTTCAAAGCGTTTATCAATAATTCACTTGCAGAAGCCGTATTATCAGATACTATAAAAAATAATTTATCAATATTTAAAGCACCAAGCTTATTATACTTTGTTGTAGAATTGTAGCTGGCATAGTTGGCGTTGAAAGTTTGTTTATACATTACCTGGTTATCGTCGCCGGTCGGAACAAGATAATTTGCTAACTTCTCTGCCATACTCACATAACCACCGCCATTATATCGAATATCAATAATAGCTTCGCTTACATTCTGCGCCTGAAATTTGCTGAAAATAGTATTGAACTCATTATAAACTTCCGTTGTATCACCTAAAAAAGAATTAAGCGCTAAATAGCCAATATTCTTGCCATTTACCGTGTAAACGGAATCAGCAAAAATGGGGTGGCTTTGATAGGTTGCAGCAGTTAAAGAAATATCCACTGTGCTGCCATCCGGCTTTTTAAAAGTAAAGCTGCTGTTTGAACTAGAAAATACCGCATCCACAATTCTGCTGATAGTTGCGGAGGTTGTATCTATCTGCGCATTGCCATTAATTTTTATTATTTGCCAGCCTCTCTTAATGCCCGCCAGCCCTGATGGCGACGCGGTTTCCGCATATTTCACCCGGAGATCGGTTGGAGTATTAAAGAATACACTCATGCCGAAATCCTGTTCAACACCGGTACTTAAATTATCCCAGTCTGTTTGTTTTATTGCGAAACTAAAACGGTCTACAGGATCCGTAAAGCCGGGTTCATGACTGTATTGCCGTATCGCATCCATTTCGGCAACGGGGTCTGCATATGACCTTGCGTCGAAAGTAGCGGGAATTTGAGTGTTCCATAAATACACGTCCTTAGAAATCAGCAATACCGTGTCTTTTACTAAATCGGCGGCAGAAGGGTTACTCGTGGAATCATCAGGTGGTGGGTTGGTGGTGCTATCATCAACATTTTTTTTGCACGAAACAAAAAATAACACCGCAACAACACACAAAGCAGCACTAATCTTTATTCTCATGTGAATGAATATTTAATTTGTATAACGCTAAATGCAATCTATATATTTTCTTCTAAAGATAATGAATGGAGTGTTATAAATGTAAGTGGATTTCTGCATTTTAATTTATAAAAAATGAAGCAAGAGCACGCTACAATATATAGGTTTATATTACGCTTACCGCATACATAATCATCCATGTTTATTTTATTATTTCTTTGTATAAAATATTACCGATAGCTTTCAGCGATGCATTATAACCGGTATCATCGGTAATGTTGCAACCGTTTGTTATGGCTACAATGCCGAATTTTTCTTTTGGCTGAAAGAACATGATGCTATATAAACCATACGCCGAGCCTGTATGCTTTCATTGTTTTGCCGGGAATAAAATCATGCACTGTTTCAATCGCAAGCCCATATCCATCATCATCGCCGGTAATTTTTGTTTGCATTTTTTTCGCGCTTCTTTTTGAAATGATTCTTGTTCCGTTATACTTGCCAAAATACATGTGCATCGTCATGTATTTTGCAAGATCTGTTGCTGAAATTTTCATACCACCGGTTGGCGAAAATACAGGCGTACTATAACCCATTACATAATTGTTGATTTCATTTGTTCGTGGATTATAAGCCTGCGGTTGCGCAATAAATTGTTTGCTTGTTGTATCATATTCATAAAGCGTTGCAAACTTTGTTGAATCAAGTGCAGCTACTTCATAACCTCCATACAAACCAAGCGGATCAAGCACATGCGCTTTTATGTACTTATCAAATCTTTGCCCTGATACTCTTTCGATTATTGTTCCAATCATATTAAAATTAAGATTGCAATATTGATAGCCGTTACCAGGTGCATAATCGTTATAGCAATTTTTCCAATTAATATTTTTATCAGGATTGATTGAATCCAGTGTAAAATATCCTTCATTATCATTAAGACTTGATGTGTGCGACATGAGCATTTTTAGTGTTATAATTTTATCAGGAAAGTGCGGATTGCGAACACGAAAACCAATTAAATTACTTACATCATCATTCAATGATATTTTTTTTTCTTCTGCCAACTGCATAATAGCAGTAGCAGAAAAAGATTTTGAGATAGATGCTATGCGAAAAATATCATCCGTAGTTAATGGCTTATTTGTTTCTGTATTTTTTAAACCGAAAGCATGTGTATAA
>JAICKT010000602.1 GCA_025927795.1 Parafilimonas sp.
GCAATACTGCTGTCACTAGATCAGAAGAATACTTTGCCTCGGGCCTGAACTCAAAATAAGTCACGCTGTCATTGAGATATAAAACCCGATTGCCTGGATTAAAAAGTGAATCACCGAATGATTGGTGAGTATATCCCAAAAATTTATAAGCAATACAGTCATGAAAATTGTTAGTGACCAAAAAAATACCGGAAACTCAAAAAACAAAACAATTATCCAGAAGATATAGCTTGAGCGATTAAAAGTTAATAAAATTGCGAGGTTTGTTACCAGGCAAAAGAGTTTATCAATACCGGTATTTAATCCCATCCTTCCTCTAAGTATATACAGCAACAACCAACTAATACATAATGTACCGTACGTTTGAACTGTTGCTGTAAATCCGTGTGTAGAATATAAATCTGCAAAACCTTTAACGCTGCTTGAAACATTGAATCTCGCAAATCCAAAAAAAGCAAGTATCAATAATATAATGCCTATCACAATATGAATAAATAAAGCGTAGTACAAAGAAAAAACTACTAAGTGTCTGTATCCGCTTACAATAATTGCAAAGCATAACCCCATGATAGGAAAAAAGATCATGGGAAAGAAAATCAAATTTGCTACAGACGATAAAATTGCAATGACCGTAAATGATAATACAACTAAAAATTCCTTTGAAGTAAAAATCTTTTTTTCAGGATTGATAAATAAAATTGCAATTATGCATACGCATAAAAAAATTTTATCAAGCGGTACAGATGTTAGGGTATTTATAGTGCAAAACAGAAGCACTATTACTAACATCAGATTAAAGATTCTTGCAAACAGCCAATGTGCAAATTGTTTCCCCGAAAGATGTACCTGATTTAAAGAAATATCCTGCACAAAAAATTTAATTATTCAATGTTTGCCGTGCATTATTTATTTCCATACTTCTATCCTTTATAGCACCTGCTTTTTTAAAATCGAATTGAGATAAAACAGAATTGAATTGCCCTGAAAGATTGCCCTGGTTTTTCTTTATGTGAATTTTTTCAAAATCTTCTATTCCGTCAATTAGCATTTCAAACCGGATTGAACTGCATCCATCAGGATAAACTAAAAACCTATCACCCGTAGCAATATTGCTGCGAACGTCAAATAAAATATTTTTCATTGTCCAGTAATCATAAGCATACCGCAGATAGCCATCCATATTTCTGTTGGCAGCATTCCAGCCTAACCATGTAGCATCAACAGGATCTGATGTTACAAAAGTATTTGGAAACCTTTCCCAGCAACTTGTATAAAAAGTTGTGATGAAACCTTTGCTTCTGCGTTCGTTTATTATGCCAGCGGGTATTTGCTGATTTGAAATAAGTGAATAATCGTAAATATTATCCTGAATTTCAGGATAGTATTTTCCACTGAAAGAAATTTTCCAGTTATTATCAATACTCTTAATAAAATTTATAAGAGGTACTAACACATCAGGATTTTTTTCGCTAAAGCCTAATGTTGTAATATTAAACCATCCTTTTTCTTTTAAATGCTGTTCAAACGCCTTTAGATACGATGACCAAAACTGTTTGTATTGAGCGCCGCTTACGCCTTGTTGAAAATAGGTTACTTTATTTGAATCTTCATCAAAATAATACATGCGATAATTTAAAGTTGCCATTCCAAAAACTGTAATTTGTTTGGTTATTCCAATGCCCATCATAAAATTTACCCACTTATCAAAGTTTGTAAAATCGTAACTGTACTTACCTGATGTATTTTTTACAACTTTAATAAACATGTCATTCACATCACGTGCAGAAGGATTAAACTGATCCCAGAAAAAGCTTGCTGTTATTACATCTTCGCCTGCTTCTTTAAGTTTGTTCATTGCAGGTTTCATAAGATTAAAATGTTCCTGAGACCAGGGTTTTACTTTATAATAATCTGCTTCAGCAATTGGATACTGCCATAATTCAAGAAAAAACTTTTTATTGGCTGCA
>JAICKT010000647.1 GCA_025927795.1 Parafilimonas sp.
AATAAAAACAGAACTGAAGCTGTAACTAAAAATAAATTGTAATCATCTGCACATTCTTAATTTAATATTTAATTCTTCTATCTTTATCCGAAAAGCTTGCAATCATGAACAGAAGAAAATTTATTCAAAACACATCAGCAGCCGCAGCAGGGGTTACCATTTTAAATTTCCCGGTGTTTGGGAAAAATGCACCATCAAACAAAGTTGTATTAGCAGTAATGGGCGTGCATAGTCGCGGCAGTTATTTGGCTCAATCATTTGCATCATTACAAAATGTAGAAGTGGCTTATATCTGTGATGTAGAAGCTGGTGCTATAAAAATTGGATTAGATGCATTAAAAAATGCGCCGCGCAAACCAACTGTTGTAAAAGATATTCGTGAATTATTAAAGCAAAAAGATTTTGATGCGCTGCTCATTGCAGCACCAGACCACTGGCATACACCCGCTGCAATTATGGGCGTACAAAATGGCAAGCATGTGTATGTTGAAAAACCCTGCGGACAAAATCCGTATGAAGGTGAATTAATTTCACAAGCATATTTAAAATATGGCAAGCATATTCAAATGGGTAACCAACGCCGTTCAATGCCAACATTAATTGAAGCGGCGAATCTCATTAAACAAGGTGCAATTGGTAAAGCATATTTTGCAAAAGCATGGTACACAAATAATCGCGAATCAATTGGTGTTGGAAAAGTTGTTCCTGTTCCTTCAACATTAAACTGGGATTTATGGCAAGGTCCTGCACCGCGCAAAGATTATAAAGATAATCTTGTGCATTATAACTGGCATTGGTTCTGGCATTGGGGCACAGGTGAAAGTTGTAATAATGGTACGCATGAAATTGATTGTTGCCGCTGGTTTTTAGGCGCTGAATATCCAACGAAAGTTACATCTGCCGGCGGACGGTATGCATTTAAAGATGACTGGCAAACAACAGATACGCAAGTTGCATGTTTTGAATTTGACGGCGATAAATCTATAACATGGGAGGGAAGAAGCTGCAACAATTATCCGGTTGAAGGTAACAGTCGCGGCTTTATTATTTATGGCGATGGAGGAACATTGGTGAATGATGGCGGCGGTGGCTGGAAAATTTTTGACACAAAAAATAAATTAGTAAAAGAAGGTAAGACTGATGTTACTGCTGAAGCAAATAATTTAGTAAGCTCAACAGGTAATTTAGATTTATATCATTTTCAAAATTTTGTTGATACAGTTCGCGGCGATGCAAAATTAAATTCGCCGGTGAATGAAGGCAGCAAATCTGTTTTGCTTTGTCATCTTGCAAATGTTGCGCAGCGCACAGGTGGTGTTCTGCATTGCGATTCATCCAATGGTCATATTGTAAATAACGAAGAAGCAATGAAATTATGGAAGAGAGAATATGAAAAAGGGTGGGAGCCGAAGGTTTAATTCAAAATTATCTTATTTGCCGGTTTCTTATTTGTATTTCTTTTTGCGTGAATCTTGATAAAGTTTTTTTAAGATAGATCAAACCAATTCCTTTTGCGTAATAAAATAAATACTGCTCATTAATATAAGCATAATCACTACCAGACGATTTTATTTTAGGAAGCATTTTTATCTCATACACATTGGCGAAAGCTTTTCCGTTTACCGTA
>JAICKT010000440.1 GCA_025927795.1 Parafilimonas sp.
ATCAAGCTTCGACAGGCAAAACGCTGAAGAGCTTTCTGCCGAATTAAAGAAAGCAACGCTGGTTAATAACGCCGATTTTCCACCTGATGTAGTGGGATTAAATTCTAAAGTGCGCATAAAAACCGATGGCAAAAATGAAGAAATGGAATTAATAATTGTTACACCTGAAAGGGCAAATATTAAAGAGAAAAAAATTTCAATCATGGCGCCGATAGGAACAGCTTTAATTGGTTTTCGCCGCGGTCAAAAAGTAAAATGGAAAGTGCCTTCCGGTAATAAAACGTTTACGATTCTGGAAGTAAGTAATGATACGAAAAAGGCTGTTTTTTAAGCTTCATTTTCAATCAACAGAAGTATTCCATATAATAACAAAAGGCAATGTTTTAAATGTCATGCCCAAAATAATTGCGGTAATCCATTCCGAATTTTTTTTATTCAATTAGTCTCGTGCTGATTAATAAACTTGGAGATATAGCAATTTTGAAAAACTAATCACTCCTGTTTATTCAACCAACACAAATGCTGCCCAATCATAAGGTGAGTATTTATTTTTTAAAACTAATTGTGCAGAACGAAGTGCTTCTCTCGGTGGTTCTCCCTTAAGCCAATTGCTGTAAAACAAACTCATTAGCTCTGCAGTCTCCATATCAGGTACACTCCACAAACTAATTACAATCTGTTTTACACCTGCTAATTTAAAGGCACGCTGTAAACCAATTACGCCTTCGTTATTCTGCAGATCGCCTAAAGCAGTTTCGCAGGCACTTATTATAACAAGGTCTGTATTACTTAAATCCATTTGAGCTATTTCATAAGAAGTAAGTATGCCATCATCTTTGCCGGAAATTATTTTTTTATTCGTCCATATTTCATTGCTGCCGGCTAAAACCAAACCACTGCGAAACATAGGGTCATCTTGCATGGTAAAGCCATAGTTATATTTATTTTTTACAGGCCAGAAAAAACCATGCGTGGCAATATGTAAAACCTGCGGGCTTTTTCCATCAAGATTTTTAAATGTTTGTTCCGTGGCAAAAGTGTCTCTTATTATATCAACCTGAATACCTGCCTGAGTAAAAATTTTTTGGATCGTGTCAATTTCAAGCCTCGTTCCGTAAAGTGAAGACCAATTAAGAAATGGCAATTTGGATGTGTCGAAATGATAAGCATTTACACCACTTTGCGATAGCTCGGGAAGTTGCGTAGCAGAATTATATTTTTTATTTTCGTATTGTATATCGCCCCATATGTTTATTGCTGAAGGTTTTTGAATTGTAATTGCCGGCATTGGCACAGAGCGTGTGCTTAACATTTGATTCAAGTGATATTTATCAATTAAAAAATGTGATGAATCAACAGGCAATGCCTGGAAAGCAATACGGTTAAGCAATCCTGCAGGTGCATAATAAATAGTATTAATTTCTGAAAGGTATTTTTCAAGTGGCTTCCAGATTAATTTATAAAGCAAATCGCCTTTATTATTCGATTGCTTATTAACTGCAGTAGTAGAGCAATAAAACCTGTTGATAGCATTTTCATTTTTACCAGTACTATTTAATAAATCCGCTAATTGTTTTTCTTCGAAAAGCGGAACATATTTAGGAATACTGTCACCATGCAAAATAATAAGCGCCGCATACAAAACACTATCGGTAAATTTTTTATTATAGTATTGAAATTTTATAAACTCTATTGCAACTTCATGCGCCTGCAATTTTTCTGAAATATTTCTTGTTGTAAGTGTTTGCTGTTGCCGGAAAGCAACAGAAGTATAAGAAAGCTTTTCTTCTAATGCATTAGTTGCTTCTTCAAGACTGTCAAAATTTTTTAACCGTTCATTTTTCGGCAACAGCAATTGCTGACCTACCACAATTTTATTTAAGTGGCATTCATTATATAAATTAATCACAGCGGAATCCTTGCTTTTGCGGATGTTGTTTAATAAACTTTGTTGATCGTTTAATACCATACCTTTTAAGCAGAGCTCATTTGCATATAATTGCTGCAACATTTCAGGTTGCTTCATATTGTTTTTAAAAATTAATGAAGGCAGGTAACTGAATTGATAATACTGATCATTTTCAAGGTTCATTTTCTCCTGCTCAGAAAGAGATGTATATGCCCTTTGGATATATTTTAATTCTAAATGATTTGCTTTAATAAATGTGTGAGCGGCGTCATATTTTTTTTGTTGCATTGCTTGCAATAATGCCAGGTTATTTAAAGCGCTTATATAATCCGGATGCCCTTCACCCAAAGTATTTTTTTGTATTTCTAATGCATGTGTAAAACAAGCTTCGGCGGAATCAAATTTTTTTATTTGCATGTATATTTTACCAAGCTGTATTAAAGAAGACGCATATTGAGGGTGTGTTTCTCCGTATAATTTTTTTCTGATTAAAAGAACTTCACGGCATAATTGTAAAGCAGCGGGATGCCTGTTTAATTTTTCATACAACACGGAAAGATTGTATAAAACGTTTGCATAATCAGGCGATTGTTCTCCTGATATTTTTTTTGTATTTACTCTCGCCTGCTGAAGATAATAGAGTGCCTTTGAATTCTGATTTAGTATTTCATACAGCGAAGCTATATTGCTCAAACTTGTTGCATAACGCTGCTTGGCTGCTTTGTACTCCTTTATTTTTAATGCCTGCTGATAAAGCGATAATGCTTTCTCATAATTACCAATATTTTGGTATAACAAACCTTCCCAGTTTAATTCATAAGCATAATTCTCTAAAAACGCTGACGTGTCTTTTTGAACAATTGCTATTAATCTTTGCAGACAAGGAATTGCTTCTTCATAATTTCCCATGTGGAAATATGTAGTAGCAAGATTATGCAGTGTTAGTGCGTTGTCATAATATTGTTTTGCATACAATTTTTCTTTTATGGCAAGCGATTGCAGGTATAAAGGAAGCGCCTGTTTATATTCCGCCACAGCATAATAATAACTTGCCAGTCCGTCTAAACAATAAGCATATTGAATATTATTTTCACCTGCTGTTCTTTTTGTTATATCTAATGCCTGCTTAAAATATGAAAACGCTTTTTGATATTGCCATAAATACGTCATCATATCGCCTGTACTGTATAGGTGCAACGCGTAGTGTGAATTTTCTTCACCCAATACTTTTTCCCTAATGTTAATTGACTGTTCATGCAGCAGCATTGCTGTATCATATTTTTTCATTTCCCTGCACAAGGTTGCAAGAGAAAATAATTCATCGGCATAAGCAATATTTTCTTCGCCGGTTGTTTTTTTTGTTATTGCTGATGCCCTCAGCATGAGTAATAAGGCTTTTCCGTTTTCACCTTTACCGCTATACATTTCGCCAAGAGAAAATAAACTCTCTGCATAATCAGGATTGTTTTCGCCCAACAATTTTTTTCTTATGGTTAATGCTTGTTCAATTAAACTAAATGCGGTTGCATCATCAGCCGGTGTACTCCCCCATTTCCATATGTATATACAACCAAGATTG
>JAICKT010000274.1 GCA_025927795.1 Parafilimonas sp.
ATTTACAGTGAAGGCTGGGTAAAAGATGGCGATTTGAATACAGCTTATGGACAAACTGTGGCACCATTGCCTTTTCATAATATGCCTTCGTATCCGTACACTGGTGAAATAGTTTACCCGTTTGAACAGCACAAAACATATATGCAGCAGTATAACACGCGTAAAGTTTCAACGGATAATTTTAAAAATGCATTGAAACGGCAAATACAAAAAAATAAAGCAGCAAAATAAAGGGCCTGAAAAGAAAATGATTCAATATATAATCACAATTCTGCTATAGTATGGTGATACATATTTTTTGAAGACGGCTCTAACAAGCCTGCAATATTGTAAGGCTTGATTCTTTCACGAACTGCATTGGTAAATACATCGATATTTTTTTGCGATAAAGTTTGTTGTGCTGTTAATGCCAGTATCTCTTTATATGTGGTGTGAGCAATCCTTTGGACTTCGCTATCATTCGCTTCAAGAAAATATTTTACCGGAAGATTTTTTAAACGTTTTTGTTCATACATAATTGTAAAAGTAAAATACAGCATAGACCATGCATTGAAAAGCGGAAAGTATTGCATGGTTTTATAACATCCTGCCACAAGCATATCAATCAATTTCAATTCTTCAAAAACAATATTTTCATATTCTTTCAACTGTTCATATAGTGGTTGCTGAAAGTTCCTGTTTCCAGATAATATCTCTACAATTCTTTCAATGCCTGCCAATGAATAAGCAATGCCTGTGCTGAAAAGTGCATCAACAAAACCAACAGTATGCGGCATAGCAACCCAGCCATCACCAAAACATGTTTCCAGTTTTCTTTGCAATCTGCCGGAACGAATGATGCTGCCCGGTTGAATAGAAAGCTTCGCATCTTTTAATATATAATTTATATCAGGATATTTTGCACACATTGAATTCCATACTTCTATTGCCGGCATTTTTTGTAATGAAATTCTATTGCCGTTTAATGAAAAACCAAAGCTGGTGCGGTTATTATTAAAACGAAGTTGCCAAATCCAGCCTTCATCCAATACATGATGCAAAGCAGAATTATCAGCATCATAAGGATAATCACCTGTTGCAATATTTTTTTGACACAGTATATCCGTCCATCGCGGAAGATTATCAAAATGAGAGAATACAGCAAACGAATTGGTGAGAAAATTTTCTGATAATGATTTTACTGAAAACAATTTATCAGCTAACATTTCGCCGCCGCTTGCATCAATAAAAAATGAAGCATGAATAATTGAAGTGTTGTTATTATGAACGACATTCAACTTCCATTTTTTATTTTCTCTTAATCCTGATGTAATTTCTGTCTCATCAAAATAATCGATGCCGGCTTCTTTTACTTTTGTTACAAGAAACGCATCAACATCTGAACGCAACCAGTTCGTGTCAGACATTTCATCACTAACACTTGCAGCAACAAGCAATTCATTTATATGATTATCATTTGTTGAAAATGATTTGCCTGGATAATGTTTGTAATAACTGAAGCCGCGTTTAATGCCGCAGACAATTTCAGGATGCTTTTTTTGCCAGCTTCCATATCTCGAAAAATCATACAGCCACGGCAAATTATATTTTGATGAGAGCGAACGCAAAATCATATCAGCAATGGGTGTTGATGATTCGCCAATCGCAAACCGGGGATGTTTGCCTTTTTCAATCAAACAAATTTTGAAACCACATTCATTTAAGCAAAGTGCAGTGAGTGCGCCGGCGAAGCCGGCGCCTGCAATTACAATATCATAATGATTAGATTGCTGCGACATAATTATTCTTACAACTGCATTCTGTTTCCGGAAAAATTTTTTGTGTGAGATTCATTTTTTCAAGACGCTCTTTTCTTGCTTCAAAACAAAATGTACAATTGGATAAAAACCCAATATCCCATGTATCAACAAATATTTGTCCTTGCTTTAGTGCTAAAGCTTTTTCAAAAACTTCTTCCAGCATATCAAGTGAAGGAGGCGTATAAAAATTTTCTTTTTGTAAAATATCCATCACGCCATTGCCTGGTCTTACAGGAATAACAGAACAACGCTTAACACCGCATTCAAAAGCAAATTGAATTGATTTTAATGTCCATTCAATACTTTCTTTTGCATCGGTTAAATAAGGCGGGTTCAATAAAATAAATGCACGAACATCAATATTGCTATTATTTAAAAATGTTGCTGCGTTACTGAAATCTTCAGGTGTGAGTTGTTTATTAAGCTTTGGTAAAACACCTGGATGAATAGTTTCTAATCCCATCGCTACTTCCAGCTTACCATCAAGCATATCACTAAATTCAATACAATATTTATTACAGAGTTTAGGATGATTCTCTACCACCACTCTTTTATAATTAGAAAGCCTGCTGGTTATTTCGGGATATTCTTTTGGAGAAATAGCTTTTGCATCAAAAAAATTTCCGTTGTTATATAATTTGATTACATCTCCCTGCGGCAATCTTTCCAGTGCATAATCAATCTGCTTAATAATTGCTCCCAACGGCGCAGGCTCATCCAAAGTGTTCTTCCACAAATCACACATTAAACATTTAAAAGCGCATTCTCTACTTGTGAGAAATATGGTGTTTATAGTTTCAATATTGTCTGATAAACCTGGCTCCGCTTCATGCAAAAAATGATAAGGAATGTATGGATTTAATTTATTTTTTTTTGAACGAAGTTGAATTATTTTTTCGCTGTCATATTTCATGCATACAAAGAATGGAAGTAAGTCCTGTATTCTATTTCACTGCCGCCAAAAACTTTTGAAAAAGCATCTTCAGATACCGCGCCTGCCTGGAATCTTCTCTTTTCAAATACGGGCATATCAAAACCTGTTACAGCTTTTATACCACGGCTTACAATTTCTCCTTTTAATGCATACAATGCTTCTTCTTTCCAATCGGTAAGCGCTATAAATGGAATGCCTTCCGCTACTTCTATTACATTAGGCAAAGCATAAGGACTAAAACCTATAAAACCATATTTTTTTGCAGGTGCATAAGAGCGCACGTGCCCGCGGCTTTGACCGCCTGAATATGTTAATGAATGTTTTATTTTATCAACACCCCAGCCTTCCTGATAAAGCATCATGTTATTTAAAACACTGCGTATAGTAAGTTCAGGATTTGCTTGAATTGGATAATCTTTTAAATTTTCATCGCCGCCATCACCGTCAGCTAAATATTTCCAGTCGGGATATAATTCTCTTACTTTTTTGCAAAGCGCCGTAGCCATCGTTGCAGATTCAAGGTCGAGTGATTTATAATCTTCAATAACCTTAATTGCATCTTTATAATTAATGTCTGATAACGGCACATCAATTACTTCAAGAAAAATTGACAAACCAAGCTTATCCATAAATTGGTGCGATTGTTCTGCATCAGCGCCGCCATTTACAGAAAGTGTAAAAGCTTTTAAACGTTGCGGTGGCATGCCGAGCTTTAACATTAAATGATACAACACTAAAAACACAGAGCCACTATCAATGCCGCCTGAGAATAAAACACCAACAGGTTCTTTTTCAGGAATTGATAACAACCATTTCTGACATTCATTAGATAATGTTTCGATATATTTTTTTCCGATGGCATCAAGGTTTGTTGGCAGCACATTTCTTTCAGGCTCAAAAAATCTTGTATAAACAGGATTGGGATCGGGGCATCCAATTACTTCCAGCTTTACTACATGATGCGCCGGAACCATTCTTGTATAAGAAGGATGAAACTGGTGATGCAAATTTTTTTGCTTGAGGTATTCATAAATTTCATCCATGCGCTCGGCTACAATAAGCAACGGTCCCGAAACCTGCTTGGCAAGAAAATAACGCATAGGTCTGCCAAGCGAACGCGCCATAAAAACTTTTTGCCCCACTTTTTCAACTATGGCAAACTGTCCGTCAATTTTACGAACGGCAGCGGCATCGCCGGAGATGACGGCAGCAGACGCTTCTTCCTGCGTCATATTAAAAATAATATTGCTGCTGTTATCGAGAAGGCTTACAAAATCTGTTACATACTGGTTCATACATTACAATTTAACTATTGCAACAAATGTAAAAATCATTATCTGATTGTTTTGATAAATTCTATTCTTAACTTTTAGTATAAAAATTTTTAGTGTCAATAGCTATACATTGCTTCATTGTTTGTTACTCTTTCGCACTGTGAAATTCAAGTTCTAATCAATGCATCATTTTAATAAAGCCAGATTTCGCTTTAGGGATAGAGTAGAAACTATCATTTATCAAATTAATAACTGGATGAAGGTTGTATTTGAAAAGTTAGGTATTAATGAAAGTAATTCCACTTTACTTACAAGATATTCGATAGCCAATCACCTTAAACAACTCGGTGCAAGTACTGAAGTGATCAAGATATGTTAGGGCATTCATCAGTAAAGACTACGGAAATTTACCTGAATAGTTTTCAAATTGATGTAACTATTCTGAGTGCGTCTAATGATTGTAGGTAATGATCGTAATGACTGAACGTTTTTACATACAATTTTAAAAAGAACTATGTAGAAGCAACGAATAAACATTAAAGGTCTAACACGATTAGGTAATTATTGTTATTGGAAAGTATCAGGAGATTATTTTTAACAGATTTTAATTGTGCGATATCTCTGCATTCTGAATTAATCTTATTTAAACTATATGTACAATAAAAAACTTTTGCTTGCTTATTATAAGTGAATACTACCGGGTTCAATGCATCATACCTTCCTTCATAAGGCTGAACACCATAAAAATCCCCCGCAGCCAGGTAATAATTTGTATTATTAATATTGAATGATGAAAAAGCAAACAATGGCGCCAATTGTAATTCATCAGGCAGCTCTTTTTGTGTGAAGTTTCCTTTGCCATCGTTCATGAAATAACACGAACCAAGCGTTTCTGCATTCAATTCAAGGTTATCATTAAATATATCTCCGAACAAAAACTGAACTGATTTGCCGGCAACTTCATCATACGTTAAATGTTGTTGTTTTAAAATGGGCAATGCAATTTCTAACTGGTCTTTTGCAAGAAAAGGATATTCTGTTTTGTTGATAGTATATGTCATTATCTGTTCAGCATTTCCGTTGCCATCAAAATCTTTTACATGTAATTTTAATGGCGGCTCTTTCCCTTCATATAATTTTGAATTATGCCCCCAGTTCCCTGCTAAAAAATCTATGTAACCATCACCGTTTATATCAGTTGCATATAACGATTGCCATAAGCCTGTTGAGTTTGGAACATCCCGTTCTTTAAAAACACCTTTGTTGTTAATAAAAATTTTTACCGGCATCCATTCTCCTGTTACAATTAAATCCATCCATCCATCTTTATTTACATCAGCAAAACAAGATGAAGTAACCATTCCAATATTTTGTAATGATATAATTGATGCATCTGCTATTTTAAATTTCCCTTTACCATCATTTAATAACAAATAAGATGTTTGAGGATAACCATATTGCCTTGCATTAGCCAGTGTGCCGATAAAAATATCATTGCTTCCATCATGATTAACATCGGCAACACTTACACATGATTTATTGGTGAGCAAAGAAGGTATCGCATTCATATCCTCTCTAAAAGTTCCTTTTCCATCATTAATGTATAAATGGTCTTTTAATAAAGTATCGCCATTCATTAATTCATTGCCACCACTTGCAACATATATATCAGGAAAACCATCATTGTTTGCATCAAAAAAAACAGTGGCTGTTTCATCTGCGTTTATATTTTTTGCAAATGCTGAGGTGTCTGCTTTAACAAATTTTCCATCTTTTGTTTGAATGAATAAACAGCCCGTCTGTTCTTTTGCGCCACAAACAAAAAAATCATCCAGCCCATCTTTGTTTACGTCTGCAACAGCAAGCTTTGGACCTCTTGTTGATTCAAAATGTGGAATTAAATATTGTATATTGAAATCGTTAAACGCATTTTCATTGTGCTTCCATTTAATATTCGTTTGTGCAGAAACATCTTTCAGTAATTCTTTTTTTTCGGGGAAGAAATTTTTATAATTAAAAACACCTGATGCATCCGTTTGCTTAACCATTATTTGTTGGTTGGCAGAAATATTTTTTATGATTTGATATCG
>JAICKT010000219.1 GCA_025927795.1 Parafilimonas sp.
AATTGTTCCGCGGGGAATTATTATGTAGTCCCCATAACTAAAAGGCAATTCACCATATTGCGTATGAACAGTTCCTTTGCCTTCATGAATGAAAATTATTTCATCTGCATCAGCATTTTTATAAAAATAATTTTGTGTGCCTGATGTTGGTGCAGCTAAAACAATATGGCAATCGTTATTTATTAAAACAGCTTTTCTGCTTGCTAAAAATTCTCCGCCGGGTTTTATATTGAAGCCTTCAAAGCTGCGGTGCTTCAACATTTTTTCTTCTGCAATTTTCGGTTGCACATCAATTGCATCATCAGTTTTTATAATTCTTGTTGGCGGATGAATATGATATAATAAAGAGTAATCATCGCTGAAACCTTCCGTGCTGAATAATTGCTCTGAATACAAACCGCCATCAGGTTTGCGAAATTGTGTATGACGCTTATGCGGGATGTTTCCCAATTTATAATAATGTGCCATGATAATTTTGTTTGATGTAAAAAGTAAAAGATAAGAAATAAGAGCTACTCAACATTTATTTTGAAGACATTTCTAACGACGCAAGAAGAAAAACATATTTCCATTTGCGTTTATCAATCCAATATGTAAAATTTCTAAACAGTGGCATAACAATCGTATATTCAAAAATACAAACTTAAATATGAATGAAAATTTAAAAGCACTATTGATACACCAATATAAAATGCTTGATGAACTTCTAAGCAACGCTAATAAAAATATTGTCGTAATAAAGCCTGATAACGGCAAATGGAGCGTGTTTGAAAACATTGCGCATTTAGGAAGATATAATGAAATTTTTTTGGGAAGAATGGAAGGAATTCAGCATAAAAATAATCCTGCTTTTGAAAGTTATGTTGCAGATAACGAAGAAGGATTTATTGAATGGAGCGGCAAATCGTTTGAGTTGGCTCTTGCAGATTTTTATTCATCAAGAGAAACGATTATTAAATTTTTCGAATCACTTTCTGATGAACAATTGGAAAGAGTTGGAACGCATGCAAAGTTTGGTGAATTAACAACAAATGAGTGGTTACATTTTTTTCTGTTGCATGAAGCACATCATTTGTTTACAATATTTAAACTGATACATCAGAAGTAATTATTTTATCAATTCTAAAAAATCATCTTCACTAATAACTTTAACCGTATTTATTTTTTTTGCTTTTTCTAATTTACTGCCTGCATCTTCGCCAACAACTAAGTAGTTTAATTTACTGCTAACGCCGCTTACAATTTTACCGCCATGTTTTTCAACCAACTCTTCTGCTTCTGTACGTTTTAATTTATTTAATGTACCAGTAAATAAAAATGTTTGTTCTTGTAATGTATTTAATGAAGATGATGATTGCTTCTTAGTGTTCTTCATATTCAATCCTAAATCCTGCAAGCGTTTTAAGATTTGAATATTATCATCATTTTGAAAAAAACCATAAATGCTTGTTGCTACTTTTATACCTATGTCTTCAAGATTTTGAAGGTCTTCAATGCTCATTGCTGAAAAATCGAAAATATCTTTTACAGCATTCGCTAAAGTTTTTGCTGTTGTTTCACCAACATAGCGAATACCAAGGGCATAAATCAAACGATGTAATGGTTGTTGTTTTGAATCTTCAATAGCCGTTCTTAAATTATCAATTGATTTTTTTCCAAAACCTTCCAACTCACTAATCTTTTCAAAATCCAGGGTGTAAATAGATGGAATATCTTTCAGCAATTTCATCTCATAAAACTTTATCACGTTGGCTGCACCAAAATGTTTTATATCCATTGCGTCTTTACTTACAAAATGAATAATCTTCTCAACCACCTGCGCTTCACATTCAATGTTGATGCAACGCCAAACTGCTTCGCCTTCTTCTTTAAATAATTCGCTATTACAAACAGGGCAGTTTTTAGGATAATGAATAATTTTTTCACTACCCTTTCTTACTTCCGGCATTGATTTTACAATCTGCGGAATTACATCGCCTGCACGTTCAACCAAAACTGTATCGCCGATCCGCAAATCTTTTTCCTTAATATAATCTTCGTTGTGCATTGAAATACTGGTAACCGTTACGCCGCCAATATGCACCGGGTCTAATTTTGCAACGGGCGTTACTGCGCCGGTTCTTCCCACATTAAATTCAACGCCAATTAATTTTGTTGTGCCTTGTCTTGCTTTAAACTTAAATGCAATTGCCCAGCGCGGATGATGCGATGTCATACCCAGCTGATCCTGTAAAACCAAATCATTTACCTTGATGACCATGCCATCAATTTCATAAGGCAAATCATCACGTTTTTTTTCATACTCTTTACAATACTCAATTACTTTATCAATACCTTTTACAACTTTCTTTTCTTTTTCAGGTGAGCGAAAACCCAAATCCCACAACATTCTCAGCGACTCACTATGCGTTATAAATGGTGCTTCTTTTTTTGAAATATTTTCTTTTGAATGATCTTTCTCGTCTGAAACTTTTTTTCCTTCGAGCGTTGTATAATAACTCACATGATATAAAAAAGCTTCGAGGCTTCTTTTTGCAACGAGCTTCGGATCTTTTATGCGCAAACTCCCACTCGCTGCATTGCGTGGATTTGCAAGCACAGGCAAACCTTCTTCTTCCATCAACTCATTATATTTCTTAAAAGATTTTTTGCTCATCAATACTTCACCGCGTATTTCAGCCAACTGAATATTATAGTCAGAAAATTTTGCTGAGAGCGGAATAGAACGTACTTGTTTTATATTGGTTGTTATTTCCTCGCCTTCCACACCGTTGCCACGTGTTACGCCGCGACTTAATTCATCATCTTCATAAATCAACGAAATACTTGCGCCATCAAATTTTGGCTCAACACAATATTCAATTATATCAAGTCTCGTATTTTCTCTTGCCTTGCGATCAAAATCAATTAAATCATCTTCATTATAACTGTTATCTAAACTTAACATGGGTACCAAATGCTGAACCGTTGGGAAACTTGCGTTTAATGTGCTGCCCACACGTTGCGTTGGAGAATTTTTAGTGATGAGTTCCGGGTGTTCTTTCTCCAATGCTTCAAGCTGTTTATACAGTTGATCATACTCGGTATCTGAAATCAGCGGATCGTTTAAAACATAATATCTATACTCGTGAAAACGCAATGCGTTTCTTAATTCTTCAATATTACCTGCAGTTGCATTTTTCTTTAAAAGCGCTCTTGAAATTTTTTCTAAGTGTTGTATTTGTGATGCAGAATACATAATACTTTATTGAGCAAATTAAAATAATTACAGTTCTAAAATTGATGTTTTGAATATACATAATGATACATTATTTTTACAGTCTTCACTAAACGAAAAATTTTTTCTTGCCATGCTGAGAGATGAAACTGCAACCGTTGCTTTTGATGACCGCAGTGAGTTAATAAAAGATGTATTTAAGCTGGTTGAATCATATCCGCGTGTACCGATAACCGTTGACTGCGTGATTTTTGGTTTTGATAATAATGAATTAAAAGTTTTATTGATACGCAGTGATATTGAAATGTATCGCGGCAAATGGAGTTTATTGGGAGATTTTGCGCATGATGATGAATACCTTGATGATGCTGCTTATCGTGTTTTGCAGGAAAGAACCGGAATGGAAGATGTGTATCTTGAACAGGTGAAAACATTTAGTAATCCAAAACGCCACCCGGGCGGAAGAGTGTTAACTGTTGCATATTGTTCTTTGCTAAATACAGAACATCATAGTTTAAAAATATTAGACAATGAATTGCACTGGCACAGTGTAAAAAAAATTCGGGATATGGCATTCGACCATAAAGAAATTTTGGATACCTGTTATGCATGGCTGCAAAAAAGAATGCTCGAACATCCGCTCGGCTTAAATCTTTTACCTGAAAAATTTTCTTTGCGTGAACTGCAGAATTTGTATGAAGTAATTTTAGACGTTAAGCTTGACCGCAGAAATTTTCGCAAGAAATTTTTCTCTATGGATTTTTTAATTGATACGGGTGAATACGAAGATGATGTACCACATCGCCCCGGAAGATTATATCGTTTCAACTACGAAAAATATCAGCACAATAAAAGAAGGTGGACAGGAATAGAGTTTTAAAATATTAACAGGCATATTATTAATGCCTATTAAATACATTAATTTTTAGTTATAACAAGTGAGGTTTTTTGAATCAATTGTCCACTGCTGTTTGTAACAGACACTGTATAAAAACCTGCTGCTGTTCCAGGTGGTAAAATTATTTTGTAAGAGTTGTTGCCACCCGCATGCACAAAATATTTTACTAATAAAATCTTTCCATCATTACCATAAATTTCTGCTTTATAATTGCCCTTGCTCACATTTGCCAGCTTAATCTCAAAACTATTTCCTGTTACAGGGTTTGGAAGAATACTTACTGATCCGTTTAATGTTTTTGCAACGGCTGCCACGGATACTGGCGTAGTTTCATATCCTCTGTGATATACAATTATAAACCTTCGCATGTAGGTTGTTGTATCATAATAGTTAGCTGTAAAATTGTACAGGGTAGTATCCTTTGGTTTAACAATTGTTCTGGTATTTAAATATTTATCTATAAGCCATGCCTGCATTGCACTGGGCGTATTCATCGGTTTAATTAATAAAGCATAAGGCTGGGCTGTGCTCAAGTAAGTCATTCTTAAAAATAATGTATCTGTTAACTTTGGAAGAGGTCTCGCTTCTATAGCCATTCTCCTGTTGAATCTTACCATTGCAATGTTCTCGTTTTGATTTGGAAATTTAATGGCATCATCCTGATCAATCAGGTCAGAAAATTTAGGACCGAATATAGCTGCAGTGCCATCAACCAACAATAAAGAATCTGCTGAATGCAACATAAGGTTTACATATACATAGGAATTTTTAACAAGCCCCTGTTTCCCGAACACGTTGGCCTCTGTTGCCACTTTACAATTTTGATTAAATACAAGTGTTGAACTGGTAGCATTTGATTGCACCATAAAACCCTGCTCTCCTTGTATAACTGTAGTTGGATTCGGATAACTTGGTGTTACAGGAACCATAATACCATTGGCATATGTTACATAACCACCTACTCCATATGAACCATTAAAAGAAGGATCCCAAACCCAGAATTTATTTGTATTTACACCGGTTGAACTTGCCATTACGTTGGCAAGATTTATAGAAGAAGCAAAAGGATTGCCTATAAACAAATAGTCCCCGATATTGCCTGTAACAGTTTTAGTATAGGTATTATTATTAAGCCTTCCTGTTGCGCGAATAATGGTAGGATCAGTTGGTGCACCAGTTGCCCATTCAAGATGTACAGCGCGGCTTCCTCTTACAAATAAATAATAGGCGGAATAAGCATTTAAAAGCGTAGAAGCAGTTGGCGGTGCAACATTCCAGGTACTGTTACTTTGTATCCATGTTCTTATAGAAGGATTAGAAGTTGTATTTACATCAAAGCCTTTTGTATAATCGTTATCATAAGTTATATCTGTGCCATAACCTGGATGTGGGTCTTGGTGAGTTGCGTAATTAAGATCATGATTGTTCGCACCTTCCTGCCATGCTGTGCGGATAGTGAGTGTATCATTATTAACAGGTGCAGTCATAAAACGCCAGGCGCGTCTCGGTGGTATGTATCTTTCTACCGTAACGTAATTTGAAATGGTACCTGAAGAATTCGATACCCGTGCTGTGCCATTAGCATCTGATTTCAACGTTAAAAAGCCGGCAGCATCAAAACTTCCGCTTGCAGTTACTGTTCCAAAAGAACTGCCGGCTGTTATATTTAACGCGTTTCCCAATGCGCCGGTGCCTGAAGAGTTTATATTAACGTCATGTATTGTGTTTGCTGATGGATCAAAATATAGTTTATTACCAGCAGCAGCATCACCATTAATAAAAAGATCTGATTTGTTGGTTACATTAAATGCGTTTGTATTGGTATATGCAAGATTTATTTTGCCACCCATAGCCAAAGCATAATCATTAAAATACAGGCTGCCTGTTACCGGAGAAATGGTTCCGCCCATAATAACATTTACATTCATCTGCACGCCAGCAGGGTTTGTCCACTTTACATGATGAAAATCGGGTGGTTGAGTGCCATTAATTTTTTGCATACTTGTTCCGGAAAACTCAATTGTTCCGCTGCCTTCATTCATAGTTGCTTCATCATTATTAAAGTTGCCTGTAAGATATAAATAGCCATCGTTTTGATATGATGCCGTTGCATTATTTGTAAAATCACTATTAATGTACATATTGCCGGCAATGTATAATTTGCCTGAATTAACTGTCTGTGCTTTTACATAACAGCAGAAAAAAACAAGAATAAAAAATAAGAGGTATCTTTTTTTACCAGTGAATAATGGCAAAAGGAACTGAAACATTTTGTGTTTCATAAAAGGATATTGATTTGGTGCAAATTATTAAAATCATATATCCGTAAATTTTTTAAAAGACTTAGTTGTATCCTTAAAGGTTGTATAAGGGTAATATAATTATGACCAAGTAAAATTTATTCAATAAAAGCAGCAGATATTATAATTTGATTGCTCTATAAAAAATTGTTCATTAATTATTATACTAAGTGCTAAAGAAATTTTTTTAAAGAGAACCCAATCCGGAAAGATGTTGCCGGTAATGTTCCTCTGATTCATATAAATTATGATATAACGGATTAACCGTAAACGGAGAAGGACGATTTTTTATAACCATAGCAGGGGTGCCAAAACAAATTTTTCCGGCTGGCAATGAATGAAAAACTGAAGAACGGGCGCCTACAACGGTGCCATTTCTAATAATTATTCCGGGCGAAACAAAAACATCAGTCGCCAACCAGCAACTATCTTCAATTATTATTGGTAAAGAATAAATAGCAAAGTTTTTATCAGTATAGTTATGCGATCCTGTACACAGATAACTTTTTTGAGAGATAACAACGTTCTTACCGATTGTAATATCCCCAAGGCTGTATAATACAACGTTATCACCAATCCAGCTATAATCGCCTATTGCAATTTTCCATGGAAACTGTATATGTACTGAAGGTCTTATTTTTACTTTAGTGCCTATTTGTGCACCAAAGCAACGCAATAAAAATCTTCGCCAGGCGTACATACATTGCGGAGAACTTTTAAATAATAATGTTTGAACAACCCACCAGCATTGTACAAAAATGCCTGAACGTCCTCTAAAACCACGAGGTAATTGAAATGAATTTAATTGTTGAAACTGCATGTAGTTAGAATTGGTAAAAGCAACATAATTATTTAAAGTAATTTGCTGCCTTATGTAACGAATTAAAAGCAATTATATTATGCAAAATATGGATTATAATGAAGAAAAGTAATTTCAATATCATTTATTTCCTCATAATTTTCTTCATACTTTA
>JAICKT010000498.1 GCA_025927795.1 Parafilimonas sp.
AAAAGATTTTGAGATAGATGCTATGCGAAAAATATCATCGCTTGTTAATGGTGTGTTTGTTTCTGTATTTTTTAAACCGAAAGCATGTGTATAAACAATTTTTCCTTTCTTAACTACTGCTACCGAAAGCCCAATCATGTGATACTGTTTCATTACACTATCAATTCTAAATTCAAGTTTCTCCGTTTGTGCCGTAGCTGTAAGCATTAAAAAAACAGTCATGCAAACGCACCATAGTTTTTTTAATAAATAATTTTTCTTCACATAAATAGATTTAGATTTTTGTGAAAATACACTTGTTTTTTTCTTGCTTTGTTTAATGTGATTTTATAAACGTTATTAAAATTGCATTGTACTTTAATTAAGTTGTGATTGCAGCCTTGTAAAAGCAAGCAATAAAATTATCTTTGATAATCTGACTTTACAGCTTTTATTTTATTAAACATGTTGTGAAGCGCACACACTGATTAAAGTAAATCATTTCGCTTGTATATGAAAAGAAGAAACTTCATTCAACTTTCTGCTTTTGCTGCTGCAGCCATTAGTTTGCCATTACTGCATTCATGCAGTCCTTCATTAACCAAACAGGCAATGTCGCAACCGCTTTTTTTGTCGCGTTTGTTTGATGAGAACACGATAAAGGAAACAGGAAAAGCATATCTCAAAAAAGCATCATCGGAAAATGATGAAGACAAACTGGTGCAACTGCTTGCAGGTAATAATAATATTATCAATTCGAAAGATGAAAAGTCAATTCATCAATATCTTGATAAAAAAATACACGATGATTTTGAAACAGGTAATACAGTACTTGTAAAAGGATGGGTGCTTGCTGTTACCGAAGCACGGCAATGTGCATTGTTTTCATTAATACAAAGCTGAATATTCTGAAATAAATTTTATACAAAACATTTTATCATGCACATTGATGCAAGACAACTGGAAAATAATTCTTTAATAGAAGGAGACATTTGTATTATAGGCGCAGGCGCCGCAGGTATAAGCATGGCGCTTGAATGGATAAACACACCTTATAAAGTAATATTGCTGGAAGGCGGCGGTTTTGAATATGATGAACGTGTGCAGGAATTATATGCAGGTAAGGAAACAGGTCAGCGCTACTTTCCATTAAAATCAATAAGGCTGCATTATTTTGGCGGCACAACAGGGCATTGGGCTGGCTGGTGTGCAGAGTTTGATGAAATTGATTTTAAAAAAAGAGATTGGATTCCGCGCAGCGGCTGGCCTATTACATTGGATGATGTGAAGCCTTTTTATCCGCGGGCACAGAAATATGTAGAAGTTGGTCCGGATGACTTTACGGTTGCACACTGGCAGCAAAAAGATCCAACGCTTAAGCCATTTCCGCTGAATGAAAATAAAGTGTGGAGTAAGATGTGGCAGTTTAGTCCGCCCACACGTTTCGGAACAAAATACAGGGATGCCATTGTTAATGCACGCAACATTCATTTATATACTTATGCAAACGTTGTTGATATAACTGCTGCTGAAAATGTATCGTACATAAAAGAAGTAACAGCAAAAAATTATACAGGCAAGCAACACACAGTTCGTGCAAAATATTTTATTCTCGCTTGCTGTTCTGTACAAAATGCAAGAGTGCTTTTATCTGCAAATAAACAGGCGCCAAAAGGTTTGGGAAATGATTATGATCATGTGGGGCGCTATTTTATGGAGCACCTCGAAATAAAAACAGGAAGTGTGTGGCTCGCAGACCCTGCAGATGTAAAATTGTATATGATGGATTTTGGTGTAACAAAAGCAAGAGCAGAATTAGCTATCAGCGAAAAAATGCAAACACAATATAAAATATTAAATGGTACCAGTTCGCTCTCACCTTTGGAGATTGCAGAAAACCAGGCTGCATTTATTGAAGTGTGGACAGATGAGAAAGATGCGATGGAAAAATCAATCAAAAAACTTGATTCTAATGCAAAACCAAAACATATAAATATTCCGAAAGGCTTTAAAGCATATCAATTATTTACACGTATGGAACAGGCGCCCAATCCTGATTCGCGCATTTCACTCGATACGGAAAAAGATTCATTAGGAATGCCGCGTGCAAAATTGAATTGGGTACTTACATCACTTGAAAAAAACAGTCTGCGCATGATTAATTCAATCATCGGTCAGGAAGTAGGCCGCGCATCAATGGGTCGTGTAAAATTGTTCGATTATTTACAGGATGTGAATGATGAAAGCTGGCCTTCTTTTACCGGCGGCGGCTGGCACCACATGGGCACGACGCGTATGAGTGATGATCCGAAACAAGGTGTTGTTGATGCAAACTGCAAATTGCATAACATAAATAATTTGTATGTAGCCGGCGCATCGTGTTATGTTACTGCAAGTGCTGTAAATCCTACGCTAACATTAATTTCATTAACTATTCGCTTATCAGATCATTTAAAGCAAAAAATAAAGAATAGATGAGTTGTAAAGCGGTACAAAACTGCTTTTAATTTAAAGAAGTTTAATATTGAGTTTCCAGGTAAAATATTCATGAAAAAAAACAATAAGACAAGTTAAAAAACAGGAACACCATCGATAAAAAATACCATATCATCTGAGATGAAGCAGCAACACTGGCCTGAAAATATTTTGCAACAGCTTTCAATGCGGTGACATTGACAACACTACAGTACATATGGTTTTCATGATCAACCTCAAAAACATTTTTAAAAAATACTTGAAAATTCTTTTACTTTAATCACTTTAAATCTACATCTAACTAAAGCCATATGACTAAACAACTGGTTTGTTTTTTAATACTGATTTGCATTGCTTCTTATTTACCGGCTCAACAGGTTACACCAACACCGGACCAAATAAAAGCAATAACACCTGGATGGAAAGGCGAACGTTTTACTGACGGAAGACCAAAAACTTCAGACCGTTTATTAGAACGATTAAAAAATGTATCGCTTGAAGAAGCATGGGGCTACTT